>JAGAHK010000056.1 GCA_017627115.1 Bacillota bacterium
CCCGACTATCTTTGTTACCGTTGTAAGATACTCACGGGGATCTTTGCCGTATAATAATTCCGCTTCTTCCTGTCCGTAATCCACCTTTTTTATGCGCGGCCACTGCGGCCAGTGGTTTGCCGCCGTTCTCGAAACGGGAAGCTGCGGCATTATCTCAAGCTGGGTCACGCTTCTGCACCCGTGACGTATAGCTGTACCGACACAGTCCGTACCCGTATCGCCGCCGCCGACTATGATAACATCTTTATCCTTTGCGGATATATATTTTTTATCTTCAAGTTCGGAATCAAGCAGGCTTTTTGTATTGGCTTTAAGGAAATCCACCGCAAAATGTATGCCTTTGACATCATTTCTGCCTTCCGCCTGCAAGTCGCGCGGATGTGTTGCTCCGCAGCAAAGTACTGCGGCATCAAATTCATTGACGATTTTTGCGGCAGGATAGTTTTTGCCCACCTCTGTATTTGTAATAAAAGTTATACCCTCTTTTTTAAGCAGATCCACACGCCTTTGCACTGTTTTTTTATCAAGCTTCATATTGGGGATACCATACATCAGCAGACCGCCGACTCTGTCCGCACGCTCAAAAACAGTTACTTTATAGCCAAGCTGATTAAGTGTATCCGCACAGGCAAGACCCGACGGTCCCGAGCCGATAACGGCAGCGCTTTTTCCCGTTGAGAACTTTGGTATGCGCGGCTGCATTTTTCCCTGCTCAAACATATGATCTATAATATGAACTTCGATATTTTTTACAGTCACGGCATCGCCGTTCAGCCCTGCTGTACAGCTGCCCTCACACAGTGCAGGGCAGACACGTCCCGTAAATTCGGGAAAATTGCTTGTTTTTGAAAGTCTTTTATACGCCTCTTCGATCTTGCCATGATAAACAAGGTCATTCCACTCGGGTATAAGGTTGCCGAGAGGACAGCCGCCCACAACAGGGTCACCCGTGTGACAGAACGGCGCACCGCAGTTCATACACCTTGCCGCCTGTCTGCGCAGAAGTTCTCCATCGCAATGCGTATGAAATTCCGCCCAATCTTTCATTCTTTCCTCCGCAGGTCTGTCCTGCGGAAGCTGCCTGTCATATTCAAGAAATCCTGTCGGTTTACCCATTTGCCGCACTCCTTTCCGTCTTTTTAATTATTGTCGTTCCGCTGACTTCGATAAATGCATCCATTACCGCATCTTCGTCCGAAAGTCCCTTTGCCTTGCAGCGTTTTATCTCCGTTATCATTTCCTTGTACGCTTCGGGGATCACTTTTACAAAATTCTTTACTTCCTTGTCAAAGTTTTCAAGTATTGCTTTCGCCGTTTCGGAATTTGTGTATTTAAGATGGTTTTCAAGCATGGTTTTAAGTTCTGCCATATCTTCACCGTCTTTTACTTTTTCAAGCAGAACAAGTGACTTATTGCATTTTCCCTCAAAATCCTTATTTTTGTTGTAGACATAGGCAACACCACCCGACATACCTGCACCGAAGTTTTTGCCGACAGAGCCAAGCACCGCTACCCTGCCGCCTGTCATATATTCACAGCCATGCTGACCGACACCCTCGACAACTGCCGTTATACCGCTGTTTCTTACACAGAAACGCTCGCCTGCGATGCCGTTGATATACGCTTCACCGCTTACCGCACCGTAAAAAGCCACATTGCCTATGATGATATTCTCGTTTGCCTTGAACTTTGCCTTATCGGAAGGTACAACAACTATCCTGCCGCCCGAAAGACCCTTGCCGATATAATCGTTTGCATCCCCCTTGAGTTTCATTGTCACGCCGTGAGTCTGGAACGCACCGAAACTCTGACCTGCGGAGCCGATAAAATCAAGCTCTATAAGTTCATCGGGAAGCCCTGTTTCGCCGTACTTTCTTGTTATCTCGGAGGAAAGGACGGTACCGCATACACGATCGGTATTGCTTATCGCAAGCGAAGCCGATATTTTCTTTCCGTCATTTATGGCAGGCTGGCAAAGCCTTACAAGTGCATTCACATCAAGACACTTTTCAAGTTCATGATCCTGCGGAGTGTTGAAATATCTTTCGCTGTCGTTTGAACAGATCTTCGGCTGATAAAGCATATTTGTAAAGTCTATCTCCTTTGCCTTCCAGTGATGAAGATGCTTCGGCACAAGCTTTTCAACATGACCGACCATTTCGTTTATCGTCCTTACACCGATTTTTGCCATCCACTCACGCAGATCCTGCGCGATAAAGCGCATAAAGTTTTCCACATATTCGGGTTTGCCCGCAAACCTTTTGCGCAGCTCGGGATTTTGTGTGGCTACGCCTACGGGGCAGGTATCCTGATTGCACACACGCATCATCACACAGCCCATAGTTACAAGCGGACCCGTTGCAAAGCCGAATTCTTCCGCACCTAAAAGGCACGCCACAGCAACGTCACGTCCTGTCAGAAGCTTGCCGTCCGTTTCAATAACAACGCGGTTTCTTAAATTATTCATCAAAAGAGCCTGATGAGTTTCGGCAATGCCCAGTTCCCACGGCAGGCCTGCGTGTCTTACACTTGTTCTGGGAGCAGCACCCGTGCCGCCGTCATAGCCGCTGACAAGAATAACATCGGCCCTGCCCTTTGCAACACCTACCGCTATTGTGCCGACACCTGCTTCGGAAACCAGCTTAACGCTTATCCTTGCGTTTCGGTTTGCATTTTTAAGGTCGTGTATAAGCTGCGCAAGGTCTTCAATAG
>JAGAHK010000057.1 GCA_017627115.1 Bacillota bacterium
AAAGCCTCTCGAGCCAAAGGCAAGCACCGTTTCACTCGGTATTTACGTTATCCAGCGCAGCCTGCTTATCAAACTGCTTGAAGCGGCTATCCCCGAGGGTCACTACGACCTTGTCAAGGATATTATCCTGCGCAACAAAAAAGAGCTTAATATCTTCGGCTACAAGTATGACGGCTATTGGAGCACACTCAACAGCATAAACGCTTATATGAACACCAATATGGACTTCCTTAAAAAGGATGTAAGGGAAATGCTCACAACACAGCCTTTCATTATGACAAAGCCAAAGGACGAGCCGCCTGCAAAGTACAACTACGGCGCAGATGTCAAGAACACTATTGTTGCAAGCGGAAGCATAATCAACGGTATGGTTCGTGATTCCGTCATATTCAGAAATGTATTCTTAGGCGAATATTCATCTGTCAAAAATTCAATAGTTATGGGTATGTGCCATATCGGCAAAGGCTGTGTTATCGAAAATGCAATTATCGACAAAGAGGTCGTTGTTGCGGACGGTAAACAGATAATCGGCGAGCCGGGCAAGCCCATCGTTATCTCTAAGGGACAGATAGTATAAAAAAGATATAGGGTTCTGTGGGGCAGAACACAAATTTACAGATAAAATTTATCAATTGAGGGTTTTTAAAGGGAGCTGCGTGCGTTGCAGCTCCCTTATTTTGCTTTATTTATCAAACACCTCGGCACATTCTTTTAATCTTTCGATTATATTTATCCTCTGCGGGCACGCGCCCTCGCACTGACCGCAGGCGATACAGTCGGATGCTTTGCCTTTGCCTTTAACTGCATTGTCATAATTCCACTTACCGCCGCTTATTTGGTTCCAGACAGTCTGGCGGTTTCTTGCGGCAAAAATATTGGGGATGGGTATACGCTGCGGGCAGCCGTCTACACAGTAATGGCAGGCTGTACACGGTATGGATTCGATATTATGTATCAGATCCTGTGCCTGTTTTATTACCGCAAGCTCCTTTTCGTCCATAGGCTTAAAATTTTTCATATATGAAACATTATCCTGCATCTGCTCTATGTTTGACATACCCGAAAGTACGGTAAGTATGCCGTCCATACCTGCAATATAGCGTATTGCCCATGATGCGCAGGATGCGTTGGGGTCTGCTTTTTCAAGCAGTTCTTTCACACCGCCGGGAGGATCCGCAAGCGCGCCGCCTTTTACGGGCTCCATAACAACAATGGATTTGCCGTGCTTTCTTGCTACCTCGTAATTTGCGCGTGAAGCGACAGTCGGATTTTCCCAATCGGCATAGTTAAGCTGCAATTGGATAAAATCCACCTCGGGATGCTCTGTAAGCAGTTTATCAAGCAGTTTCGGGCTTGCATGGAAAGAAAAGCCCCAATGCTTTATAAGACCCTTTGCCTGCTGCTCCTTTACAAAATCCCAGATATGGTAATCGTCGTAAAGGTGATAGTTGTTCTCCTGCAAAGCGTGGAGAAGATAATAGTCAAAATAGCCCGCGCCCGTGCGTTCAAGGCTTTTGAAAAACTCCTGTTTTGCGCTCTCCTCATCATGACAGCCAAGCCATGCGTTAAGCTTTGTGCAAAGGGTGTACTTATCACGCGGATAACGGTCAACAAGCGCCTGCTTTATCACTTCTTCCGAATCGCCGTAAACAAAGGCGGTATCAAAATACGTAAAGCCCGCTTCAAGAAAAATATCGACCATTTTCTTTACCTGTTCAACATCGGGCACTTCTTCGCTGATACGGGGTAAACGCATAAGCCCGAAACCGAGTTTTGGGGTAGACTCGCCAAAATATTTCTCCATAAAAAACCTCCTAAAAAAATCCAAAAATAACATATCTTAATTTTAGCATAAAAATAAAAAATACGCAACCAAAACCACCGTTTCGGCTGCGTATTTTTCATCCCAAAGCCACATCAAGCGCCATCATCAGGCTGAAACCTGCGGCAAAGGCTATCGTGCCCCAATTTGTATGTGTACCCTGCGACATCTCGGGTATCAGTTCCTCGACCACCACATAAAGCATCGCACCTGCCGCAAAGCTCAATAAATACGGCATTGCAGGCACAACAAGCGATGCGGCAAGTATGGTCAGCACCGCCCCCACAGGCTCGACTATGCCCGAAAGCACGCCGCCCATAAATGCCTTGCCGCGGCTTTCGCCCTCGGCTCTCAACGGCATTGAGATTATTGCGCCCTCGGGGAAGTTCTGTATCGCAATGCCTATTGCAAGTGCAAGCGCACCAAGCTCCGTCATGCCCGAAGTTTTCGAGAGAAAACCCGCATATACCACACCTACAGCCATACCCTCGGGGATATTGTGCAGCGTTACCGCAAGCACAAGCATAGTTGTTTTTTTCAGCTTGCTTTTTATACCCTCTGCCTCGCTGCTGTTTATATGCAGATGCGGAATTATATTATCAAGTGCAAGCAAAAACAGTATACCTATCCAGAAACCCACGGCGGCAGGCAAGAAAGCAAGCCGCCCAAGCCCCTCGCACTGTTCTGTTGCAGGTATGATAAGGCTCCATATGCTTGCGGCGACCATAACGCCTGCCGCAAAACCCATAAGCATTTTCTGCACGGTATCATTGAGTTTGTTTTTCATAAAAAATACACAGGCCGCGCCGAGCGATGTGCCGATAAAGGGTATGATCACACCCAATAGGACCTTTTGTATCATAAATATCACCCCTTAGCTTCGGTAAGTAAAAACTAACTACATTCTACACCCCTGCCCCATTTTTGTCAACCCCTTATCAATGTTGAGTTTGTTAAAAATACTTGCGGTCGGGAGGATTTTAGTGTATACTTAAAATATTCGGATGACAGGTATTAAAAATAAAAAATATCGGATGGTGAACTTATGCAGTATAAAAATACCGAAATTCGTCTTGTAAAGGGCGATATTACAAAAATTGACGATGTGGATGCGATAGTTAATGCGGCAAATACGTCTCTTTTAGGCGGCGGCGGTGTGGACGGCGCAATACACCGTGCAGCAGGCAAAAAACTGCTTGCGGAGTGCCGTATGCTCAACGGCTGTAAAACAGGTCAGGCAAAGCGCACGGGTGCTTACGACCTGCCTGTGAAGTATATAATACACACAGTCGGCCCCGTATGGAACGGCGGAGAAAAAAACGAAGCCGAACTGCTTGGCAATTGCTATTATAATTCGTTAAGTGTGGCCAAAAGCAACGGTGTGAAAAGAATAGCGTTTCCGTCTGTCTCTACGGGCATTTACGGCTATCCCATAGGTGAGGCGGCAGAGGTGGCTATAGAAGCGGTAAAACGCTTTATAGACGATGAGCCCGATGCGATTGAACTTGTGGAATGGGTGCTTTTTGACGATATCACATTTTCCATTTACAAAAACGAGCTGGAGGCTTTGTTATGAAAAAATTATTCGAGCTTTTCTGGACATTTGCCAAAATGGGTGCGGTGTGCTTCGGCGGCGGTTATGCAATGCTGCCCCTGCTTGAACGCGAGCTTGTAACAAAACGCGGCTGGACAACACAGGAAGAACTGCTTGATTATTACGCAATAGGACAGTGTACCCCGGGTGTCATCGCCGTGAATGTTTCCACTTTCATAGGTTATAAACGCTGCGGCATAGTAGGGGCTGTTGCCGCAACAACGGGAATGGTCTTTTTCCCCGTTATCATAATAATGATAATTGCGGGGCTTTTGAGAAATTTTGCCGAAAACGTATATGTTCAGCGTGCATTGAGCGGCATTGCCGTCTGTGTATGCGTGCTTATTGCTGATGCAGTTTCAAAACTCTGGAGCAAGTCGATAAAAAACAAATTCGGCATCATCGTTTTTGCCGTAGTTTTGCTGCTTTCCCTTTTCACCGATATAAGCAGCGGATTTTTCGTGCTTGGTGCAGGTCTGCTCGGCATATTGTTCTTTGGCAGGGAGGGCAGTGAAAAATGATATATTTAAGACTTTTTCTGGAATTTTTCAAAACGGGACTGCTGGCTGTGGGCGGCGGCCTTGCCACTTTGCCTTTTCTGCGTGAGCTTGCGGCAAAAACGGGCTGGTTCACCCAAAAGGACATTATACATATGATAGCCGTAAGTGAGTCCACCCCCGGACCTATAGGTGTCAATATGTCCACATATACGGGCTTTACGGTAAAGGGTATTTTGGGTGGTCTTACCTCGACATTCGGGCTTGTGCTGCCCTCTGTTATAGTTTGCATCTGCGTTGCGGCAGTTTTGCAGAAGTTCAAGGAGAACAAAACGGTGGAAAACGCTTTCAACGGTCTGCGCCCAGCATCAATGGCGCTGATAACCGCGGCAGGCATAAGCGTTATCTGCGGCTGCCTTGTTTTCCCGAACGAGATAATAAACGGAAATTTTGCTGCGGCTTTTAATGTAAAAGGCATTATTTTTGCGGCAATACTGCTGTTTTTATTTAAAAAATACAAGAAACATCCCGTGATATATATAGCCTTGAGTGCGGTCATGGGACTGATAATAGGTTTTTAGGAGGAATATTATGAGTAAGACGATAAAGGAAGATGTAAAGAAAATGAAGCTTGCCGCACCTTTTATGGCGGCTTCTTCAAACGATGAGAGAAACGGTGCCTTAAAAGCCGTTGTTAAGGCACTCAACGAAAATGCTGCCGAAATATTTGCGGCAAACAAAAAGGATATGGAATTTGCGGAGAAAAACAATATTTCTTCGGCGGTCATGAAAAGGCTGAAATTTGACGAGCACAAGCTTGCTGACGTGACGGCAGGCATAGAGCAGCTTGTTTTGCTTCCCGACCCTATCGGCAAAACAACACTTGCGCGCGAGCTTGACGAGGGGCTGACACTTCGCCGCGTCACCTGTCCCATAGGCGTTATCGGCGTTATTTTTGAGGCGCGACCCGATGCACTTGTGCAGATCTCCTCGCTCTGCATAAAAAGCGGCAACTGTGCCGTGCTCAAAGGCGGCAAGGAGACCGCAAATACAAACAAGGTGCTTTTTGAGCTTATATATAAGGCTTCGGTTTCGGCGGGTCTGCCCGAGGGCTTTCTTTTGCAGGCAGAGCAGCACAGCGAGATAGACGAGCTTTTGCAGTGTCATGAAGAAGTCGATCTGCTTATACCGCGCGGCTCAAACAGTTTTGTAAAATATATAATGGACAATACCAAAATACCCGTTATGGGTCATGCGGACGGTATCTGCCATATTTATGTTGATAAAGAATACAATGAGAATATCGCACTTGATGTTATAGTCGATGCAAAAACGCAATATACCGCTGCCTGCAATGCGGTAGAGACCCTGCTTGTAAACAGGAGCATTGCAAAGGAGTTTCTGCCGAAGTTAAAGGAAAAAGCGGACAAGGCAGGCATAGAACTGCGCGGCACGGCGGAAGTCGGTGATATTATAGATGTTAAAGTAATAGACGAAAGCGAATTCAGGGAATATCTTGAACTTATAGCATCGGTCAAGCTTGTTGACGATGTGGATGAGGCAGCGGCGCATATAAACCGCTACGGTTCGCACCATACGGACAGCATAATCACCGAAAACGACTGCAATGCCGAAAGATTTATGCAGCTTGTGGACTCGGCAGGTGTTTACCGCAACTGTTCAACACGTTTTGCGGACGGCTTCCGCTACGGCTTCGGTGCTGAAGTGGGTATCAGCACAAGCAAGATACACGCACGCGGTCCCGTTGGTCTTGAAGGTCTTGTTACCTATAAATACAAACTCACGGGCAACGGACATATCGTAGGGGATTACGCATCGGGCAAAAGAAGTTTTCACTTTAAAGACCTTTTCTGAAATGGGAGATATTATGGATAAAACAACGGAAGATATACTTACAAGAAGAAGCTGCAAAAGCTACAAGCCCGATAAGGTAGACCGCGCTTTGATAGAGCAGGTAATACACGCAGGGCTTTGTGCGGCATCGGGAATGAATTTTCAGTCGCCGATAATAGTTGCCGTCACTAATGACGAACTGCGCAAAAAACTGACCGAGCTAAACTCAAAATACGACAAGAAAAAACGCATCGACCCGTATTACGGCGCACCCGTTATCCTTGTGGTGCTTGCGGATACCACCTATCCCACAGCCGTTTATGACGGAAGCCTTACAATGGGCAATATGATGCTCCAGGCACACGCTCTCGGTCTCGGCAGCTGTTGGATACACCGCGCAAAAGAGGTGTTTGACGACCCCGAGGGCAGAGAGATATTCAGAAAAATGGGTATAGGCGATAACTATGTGGGTGTCGGTAATCTGGCTTTGGGATATGCAAAAACGGAAAATAAAAATCCGCACGAGATAAAGGAAAACAGAGTTTTCTGGGCGGAATAAAAAATACAAAAAAAGAACTGCGGCGCCGAATATTTCAATATTCTTAACACAGCAGTTCTTTTTTTATGAGCGGAGAGTGTGGGATTTGAACCCACGTGCCGGTTATTAGCCGACAACTCGATTTCGAGTCGAGCTCGTTATGACCACTTCGATAACTCTCCATGTGCTACCTTACTATTATATCACGCGAAGAGTGAAAAGTCAACGAAAAGTTTTTGAGTTTTTTTGAGTTTCCAACTTATTCGGCGTTTTTTGCAATATAGCTTTCAAGCTTTATCGCATCGCGCACATTGACACTGCCGTTTGCATCAAAATCCGCAATTATACGTTGGCTTTCATTAAGCACTTTATTGTTGAGCATATATTTCAATATCCACGCACTGTCACGGCTGTCTACCGTGCCGTTTTGGTCAACATCGCCCGTAATGCCGCCTGTATTCACTATGTTCGGCTTTGTGAATGCACAGTTTTCTTCGTTGTATTTATAGATACCCGTTGTACCGTCTTCTTTGATGCCCATAACAAGGTCGGAATTGCTTTTTTTGATAAGATAGGTATTGCCGTTTTTGAGTATCACCCATTTTTGCGCAGGCGAACCGTTGTCGGGGTGTGTGCCTATGCGCGAACCGTCTGCGGTATAATTATTGTTAAGGTCGATACACCTGCCCGAATAGAGGTTTTTTATTTTGTAGGAACCATCCTCGGGTATTCTTATAACACGGAATATCTGTTTTTCGTTTCCCTCCGTATAATCGGCAAAGGTAAGGTCGGAACCGTTGACTTCGGTAAGCGCCTTTTCGCCCGAGGGGTCAAAAAACACGATCTCCGCCCAATCACCGAAATCCACGATCTCACCCGGTACTTCCGCAGTGTCGGCAAAAACAGGCATGGAAACGATAATAAGCACTATTGTCAGCAATGCTGTTGTCAAATTCTTTATCTTCATATATATCCTCCCTATTATATTTTTCTGTTATATCCCCGTATATTTCAATAAAAAAATTTGAAATTTGCAAATCTATAATATCACAAACAAAAAATTTTTTCAATAGAAAGTTTTTACTTTGTGCAGCCTGTTTGTATTTATAATAAGCGAATTAAATAATCGGACTTAAGCTTGCTTAAGGCGGATTATTTATGAGCCCCATCCTATAGTGAACGTCCAAATATTTTTGACGTTCACTATAAGTTTTTTCTGTGATAAAGAGCTTTGTATGATCCAATACTGCCGTGAGAGCCGTTTAAAGATGCAACATACATAAACAAAGGGTGCTGCTGAATGCAACACCCTCGGTTGTAGATAATTATAAGCTTTTTTACGGTAAATTACATCATACCGCCCATACCGCCTGCGGGCATAGGAGGTTCGGGTTCCTTGATATCGGCAACAACGCTCTCTGTTGTAAGGATAGTCGATGCAACACTGTTTGCATTGAGAAGAGCGCTTCTTGTAACCTTTGTGGGGTCAATAATGCCTGCTTCGACCATGTTTACATACTCGTCTGTAAGTGCATTGTAACCAACACCCTTGCCGCTTTCCTTTACCTTGTTAACGATAACTGCACCCTCAAGACCTGCGTTTGCAACGATCTGACGAAGAGGAGCTTCAAGTGCTTTAAGGATAATGCCTGCGCCTGTCTTTTCGTCGCCTTCAAGTGATGCGCAAACCTTTTCAACAGCGGGGATAGAGTGGATATAAGCAGAACCGCCGCCGCAGATGATACCCTCTTCAACAGCTGCCTTTGTAGCTGCAAGAGCATCTTCCATACGAAGTTTCTTTTCCTTAAGAGCAACTTCCGAAGCTGCGCCTACCTTGATAACGGCAACGCCGCCTGCCAGCTTTGCAAGTCTTTCCTGTAATTTTTCCTTGTCAAACTCGGATGTAGTTTCTTCAAGTGCCGCACGAATCTGTGCAACTCTTGCATCAATGTCTTCTTTCTTGCCTGCGCCGTCAACGATAGTTGTGTTTTCCTTTGTTACGCTGACTGTCTTTGCACGGCCGAGCATATCAACTGTAGCTTCCTTGAGTTCAAGACCAAGCTCGCTGCTTATTACCTGACCGCCTGTAAGTGCTGCGATATCGGCAAGCATTTCTTTTCTTCTGTCGCCAAATCCG
>JAGAHK010000009.1 GCA_017627115.1 Bacillota bacterium
AGCAAAAGTGCTGACCCACTGAATTTTAAGTAAGCACCCCCGCTTTAGAAGCGGGGGACTTCCTTAGTTTGTTAAAATATGAAAAAAACATGCTGTTTAACAGAGGTTCCCATCAGTCAAAATATTCAAGTGTCACAAGTGCATTTGCAACCTTTGCTATATAGCTTTCTTCAACGATAGGCCACATAAACGACAAGCGGTAAAGTGCCTTTACGCTGAACTCGTTTTTGCTGCCGACCAGGCGAAGTCCCTTATTGTGAGTATTATACGCAATAAGCGGGGAAACGGCTATATTGCTTTTTTCGTCCGCAAGTGCCGCATTGAAGCGTGCAATGTAATCCTCGTCACTTACGACTTCTATTTCAACACCGACACGCGCAAGTGCCTTAAGGACATTTGCCATATGTACACTGCGGCAGCTGTTGACATGGAAGACAGTAAATTTATCGGGTGTGCCCGCAAGCAGAACAACAGCACGCGCAGTACAGTCTATAGCCGAAAATTCCACTTCGCGGTCAAGCTCCCCTATCGGAAAGCAGCCCATGGCAGAATAAGCCTTAAGCCTGCTCATAAAACCGTTTGTACTGAAATTTGCCTGAAACTCTCCGTCCTTTTCACGCCCCATAAGGTTGCCCGCGCGCATTATTTTTGCCCGCAGTCCTCTTTCTTTTATTGCCGTGAGCACAGCCTTTTCACCCTGCCACTTTGTCAATGCATACTTGTTTTCAAGTGTCTGTCCGAAAGAGAGCATATTTTCACGCAGGACCACGTTTTCAGGAACGCTGTTGTTCACACTTTCCCCGCCCACACTCAAAGTTGAAACATGGATAAGTTTTTTATCGAGTGAGACACAAATGTTCACAAGGTTTTCGACCCCGCGGAAATTCACTTTTTCAAGTATATCGTCATTTGCAAAATGTTTTACGCAGGCCGCACAGTTGATAAGCGTATCAAAATCCGCATCTCTGAGTTTTTCCAAAAGACCCGCATCGGTTATATTACCGTCCATGGGTATTATCCTGCTGCCGAAAAGTGAACTGAACGTATCGTCAAAGTAATACATGAAAACAACTTTCATGCGTTCCTCCGCACTTCCCGTTTCGTCACTGCGCGCCAGACAGTAGATTTTTTCCGCGCCGCTGTCTATAAGTTCCTTTACAACGTGTGCACCGAGAAAACCCGTTACTCCCGTTACAAGTGCTTTCCTTACAGGCGTGTAAGATATATCGTTGACTTCTTCACTGACATTGTGTTCAAGCACCTCGTAAAGAGCCTCTTTTTTGTCTTCACCGATATTTTTGTCGGCCTGCACCGTATCAGTATCGTGCTGTTCCTCCGCTATGAATTTCGCAAGCGCCTGCGGTGTGGAATAGTCAAATATATCCTTGTAGACGACGGGCAGTTTCTTTGCCACGCACTTCATGACCAGTTTTGAAGCGATTATGGAAGTACCGCCCATTTCAAAGAAATCATCGTCGGCATACACCTTTTCAAGCCCAAGCGACTGTGCGAATATATCGCAAAGCAGTTTTTCGGTCTCGTTCACGGGTTCTCTGCCGCCCTGTGTTTCCCGCTTAGGCACAGGCAAAGCACGTTTATTGACTTTTTGATTTTGGGTATACGGTATCCTGTCTATCTGCATTATCGACAGCGGCACCATATAAGGCGGTTTTTCGGCAAGGATAAAGTTTTTCAGCGCGTCCATATCGACCTTACCGTCGGAAACTATATAAGCCGCAAGGTATTTACCTCCCGCATTGTCGTCAAATGCCACGACCGCAGTATCTTTAATACCGTTAAAACGGCTTATTACCTCCTGCACCTCACTTAACTCGATGCGGAAGCCGCGTATCTTCACCTGTGCATCGCGTCTGCCGATAAATTGTACATTACCGTCAAGTGCAAAATGCACTATATCGCCCGTACGGTATACCCTGCTGTATTTTTTATCGTCCGTAAACGGATTTTTTGTAAACACCGCCGCTGTCTGTTCGGGTCTGCCGAGATAGCCCCTTGACACCTGCGGACCCGCTATCCACAATTCACCCGAAGCCCCGGGCGGAAGCAGTTTGCCATTTTTATCAACAATATACATTTTCATATTGTCCAGCGGTCTGCCTATAGGTACATCTTTTTCAAGACAGCGCACACGATACATTGTGGAAAATATCGTACACTCTGTAGGACCGTAGCCGTTGCAAAGTGCAGTTTCTGCGGGCGGTTGCACGGGTACGAGTTTTTCTCCGCCAACGGTAAGAAATTCCAGCGAATCGATATGCGGCATAAGTGCAAACTGTCTGCCTATCTGCGTGGTCATAAAGGAATTTGTCAGACCGTTCTGTTTGAAATATTCATGCAGCTGCACAAAATCAAGACGCATATCCTCCGGTATTATGTATACACTGCCGCCCACTGTGAGTGCGGGATATATATCGTTCATACACGCATCGAAGCCATAGCTTGCATAAGCCGCAGTGCGCGTTTTTTCACTTGTTTTGTAATATCTTTTATGCCATGCGCAAAAGGCGGTCAAATTGCCGTGTTCAAGCATAACGCCCTTTGGCACACCAGTTGAACCCGAGGTATAAAGCATGATAAACAGGTCATTTGGCTTCGGCGGTTCAAGAGTAAGTCCATTGTCTTTCATTTCGGGTATCTCGGAAAGCATTATGCGTCTGCCGTCAAAATCTTTTATCATGCCGCTGAGTTCGGGTACGGTGATAAGCACCTTTGCCCCCGAATCCTTTACCATAAGTTCAAGTCTTTCGGGCGGATAGGTCGGGTCAAGAGGCAGATATGCCCCGCCTGCTTTAAGTATGCCCAAAGATGCCGTGACCATATATTCGCACCGCGGTATCAGCACGGCCGTAACAGTCTCTCTGCCTATGCCCTCCGCGCGGAGATTTTTTGCAAGGATATCCGATATTTTATCAAGTTCGCCGTAGGTACAGCGTATATTCCCGTATACGACAGCGATATTATCGGGATGCAGTGCGGCTTGCTCCGCAAAAAGGCCGACGACCGTTTCATTTTCATCATAAGGCTTGTCACTGCTGTTGAATACGGTATTTAGTTTTTCTGCCTGTGCGGTGATAAGTGAAATATCTTTAAGCTGCTTTTTTTGCAAAAACTCTTCGCAGACCTTATCAAGCACCCCTAAAAACACCTCTATATACTTTCGGCTGTATCTTGCCGTACTGTATTCGCAAAGCCAATGTACCCTGTTATTTTTAAGCGACAGGAATACGCTCAGCGGAGATTTGAGTGTGTCGAGACTTATATCAACAAGCGCGGCAGGCTTACCGCAAAGACTGTCAAACCCAAATTCACTGCCCTGGTAGGCAAATATCACATCGGAGCTTACCGAAAACTCCCTGCTTATCTCGGCAAAGGAATAAATATCATTTGTCTGGCTGTCTATAAGCTGTTTGCTTACATTGGATACATAGTCGTATACACTTTTGTTTTCACCCGATATATCGGTCACGACAGGCAGGGTCTTTACAAGCATATTAACGGTGTTTAATACCCTTGAATCATTTCTGCCGTTATATATGCCCGCAAACACGGCACCGTCCGCATAGTTGTATTTTGATAACACAAAACCGAAGACGGATGTAAAAAATGCATTAAGACTTACCTTGTTTACATTACAGTAATGCACTGCATCCTCGGCTGTCACGGCACTGCCGACAAACTCCAGCGTGCCCGCCGTTTCCCCGACATTTTCAAAAACATCGCCGTAAGGCAGACATTCCGTTTCGACCCCGTCAAGCAAGTCGGCATAATACCGCTTTGCCTTCGGATAAAATTCACTGCCGCGCTGTTTCTGTTCATCAAGCACAACTTCAAAACCCGAGTATTTTTCCTTTTCGGGCTGTATGCCACTGTATGCCTTGGTTATATCGTTAAGCAGGATACCGACGGAATAACCGTCGCTTATGATATGATGCATCTCTATAAAAAGATATTTTTTATCCGCCTCTATTATCTTTACCCTGAACAATCTGCCGCCTATCAGTTTAAACGGTGTTACAAGGCTGTCTTTTACACTTTCAAGACGATCGGTATGAATGATCTCAACGGAATCCTCATCAAAAACATCACCGTCAAGTCTGCGCTGTCTGATATCGCCGTCATCATTGTAAAACAGTCTTGTTTTTATATAAGAATGTGCATCAACTGCCGAAACTATAGCCGTTTTGAGTTTATCGGTATCTATATCGCCGTCAAGTTCAAGCAGGGTCGGAATATTGTAGACCGTGCTGTTTGCTTTTGCGACGGAATCCACAAACACGCCCTCCTGCATTCTTGTTATGCCGTAATCGGCAAAAACTTCATATTCTTCGGCAGTTTTACCCTCACCGATAAAGGCTTCGAGTTTTTCTACAGTGTTGTTTGCTTTAAGCTCGGCATTCCTGAAAGATATGCCGAATTCTGCGGACAGTATCACATTAAGTCTTACCGAGCCTATAGATGAAAGTCCCGCATCGTAAATATTTGTATTGATGCCAAATTCTTTATGCCCTATGACCTCCGCTATGCAGTCGAATATCCTCTGCTGCATATCATTTTGCGGCGGAAGTACATTCTCCGCCCTGCGTTTCGGCACGGGCAAAGCACGTTTATTTACCTTTTGATTTTGCGTGTAGGGTATCTTGTCTATCCTCACGGTAACGGCAGGCACCATATAAGGCGGTTTTTCGGCAAGGATAAAAGCGTTGAGAGCGGCTATATCCGTTTCCTCATCCGAAACTATATACGCAGCGATGTATTTTCCGCCCGCAGGATCGTCGAAGGCCGCGACTGTCGCATCTTTTATACCGTCAAAGCGTCTTATGACCTCCTCTACCTCGGTAAGTTCTATACGGAAACCTCGTATTTTCACCTGTGCATCCCGTCTGCCGATAAACTGCAGATCGCCGCTTGGCATAAAACGCACTATGTCGCCCGTGTGATAGACCCTGTTATATTTTTTATCGTTTGTAAACGGGTTTTTTGTAAAAGCCGCCGCTGTCTGTTCGGGTCTGCCGAGATAGCCCCTTGACACCTGCGGACCCGCTATCCACAATTCACCCGAAGCCCCGGGCGGAAGCAGTTTGCCGTTTTTATCAACAATATAAAATTTTAAATTATCGATAGGTTTGCCTATGGGTATATCCTTTTCGTTTTTCCCTACCCTGTACATGGACGAACCCATACAGCACTCCGTAGGACCGTATCCGTTAAGTACGGTATAAGCGGGAGGCGTAAACGGCACAAGTTTTTCACCGCCCACAACAAGTGCTTTCATGCTTGGCACAGGCTCCATAAGTGCGAATTGTCGGCCTATCTGCGTTGTCATAAAGGAGTGAGTAATGCTGTTTTCCACAAAGTAATCGTGCAGTCTGTCAAGCTCCAGACGCATATCATCGGGGATTATATAAACGCAGCCGCCCGACATGAGCACAGGATAAAGATCCTGCATACAGGCATCAAAACCGTAGCTTGCATATGCCGAGGCGTGTGAAGTTTCGTCTACGCCAAGATCCTTTATATACCATTTAAAAAACGCAAACACATTTCTGTGTTCTATCATAACGCCCTTTGGCACACCCGTTGAACCCGAGGTATAAAGCATGATAAACAGGTCATTTGGCTTTGGCGGTTCAAGAGTAAGTCCGTTGTCTTTCATTTCGGGTATCTCTGAAAGCATTATGCGTCTGCCGTCAAAATCTTTTATCATGCCGCTGAGTTCGGGTACGGTAATAAGCACCTTTGCCCCCGAATCCTTTACCATAAGTTCAAGTCTTTCGGGCGGATAGGTCGGGTCAAGAGGCAGATATGCACCGCCCGCTTTAAGTATGCCCAAAGATGCCGTGACCATGTATTCACACCGCGGTATCAGCACGGCCGTAACAGTCTCTCTGCCTATGCCCTCCGCACGGAGATTTTTTGCAAGTATGTCCGTGGTCTCGTCAAGCTGTTTGTAGGTATAGGAAATATCGTTATACACAACGGCGGTATTGTCGGGGGTCTTCTTTGCCTGTGCGCAAAAAAGATCCGTCACGGTCAGGCTGTCATCATAGGGTATATCGGTATTGTTAAAACCGTCAAGTATACTTCCGGCAACGGAGTCCGTAAATTCGATATCGCCGAATCGGTTTTGCGTGATGATGCCTTTTACGACATTTGCATACATATACGCAAAATTTTTCATAAGTTCTTCGCTGTAGATATCGCGGCGGTAATGAAGCACGAGTTCATAACCCGTATCGTATTTCATTATCATCACATCCATATTAGACTGCACATCGCCCGTGGCACAGTGTTCAATACTTATGCCGCCGTCCGCTGTCTTTGCGCCGTTAAAAAGCTCGGACTGGTATACGAACATGATATCCGCATCGACCCCGTATTCCTCGGCAAGCTCGCCGAAAGAGATACAGTCATGCGACATGGTGTCAAACAAATAATCCCCGATCTTGCTCAGTGTATCGCCCACATTATCCTCATCGGATATATTGAAATACATCGGCAGCGTTTTTACAAACATACCAACCGATTCATCCAGCCGTTTGTCATGTCTGCCGTTGGTCACGGTGCAGAAAAGAGAGTCCGACGCGCCGTTGAACTTTGCGAGGGTGTAGGCAAATGCACCGAGAAATATCGTATTTTCGGTAACGCCGTTTTTGCGTGCAAAATTTTCACCGTCAAAAATACTGAGTGCATCGTTCAAAGGCAGGCGTACTGTGCCGCCGCTTTTTTCCACACCCGTCCTTATCACATCCGATACGGGGTGCGAATCGGTATCGGCCTCGCCAAGCACGTTTTTGAAATATTCCCGTGCCGCCTTATATTCTTCGCTTGTTTTCAGATTTTTCTCAAACTTTGAAATATCGAATATATCAAGTTTTTCTTCCTTTGGGTCTATGCCGTCATATGCACGGGCTATCTGAGAAACAATGACATTTACGGAGCTTCCGTCAAAAATTATATGATGGATATCAAAAACAAAATAATTTTTACCGCCGCAGGCAATAAGAGCCGCACGGCAGAGCGGTCCGTTTTCAAGGTCAAAAGTTCTGATAAAGCCGTCAAGCGCGCTTTCTATGCTGTCGGCCGTTATACGCTGTATATCTATGTTGTATTTTAACGGGAACATCGAGGGCGTACCGTCCACCGAAACGCCTATGCCCGTGCCGAGTACCTTATGCACCTTAAAAACTTTCTCCGCTGCGATCATAAATCTGTCGATATCAATGTTTTTCGGCAATTCACAGCATACGGGGATATTGTACATTTTGGAGTTTGGCTCATTGATACATTCAAGATAGACACCCGTCTGCGCTTCGGTAAGCGGATAGCTGTCTTCAAGCGTTTCAAAATGCACTGCCGCCGCTGCGGTATCTGCGTTTATGTACAGTTTTTCTATATTTTCGACTGTTCTGCCGCTTAATATCATATTGGGCGTAAGGCCGTCAAGTTCCGCTGCCGCTATAAGTGCAAGCACCTTTATCGAGTCGCCGCCAAGACGTATAAAATCATCCTTTTTTCCGATCTTTCCGCAGCCGAGCACCTGCTCCATAGCCAGGCAAAGCCGCTGCTGTATCTCATTTTCGGGTGGGATATACTCTGCCTTGTACTCATCGGCAGTCGGCGGCACAAGTGCGGTCCTGTCCAATTTGCCGTTTGCGTTTTTTGGCATTTCGTCAAGTTTTTTGAAATAACGCGGTATCATATAAGACGGCAGTTTTTTATTTAAAACATTTATGATGTCGCTTTGACGTATATCTTTGTCGGCAGTATAAAAAGCCGCAAGATAAGTCTGCCCCATATTATCCGTAAAAGCACGTACCGCCGCATTTGTAACACCGTCAACACTTGCCATAAGTGTTTCTATCCCCATCATTTCAACACGCTGGCCGTTTATTTTTACCATCCAGTCACGGCGGCTGCCGAAGACGATGTCGCCGTTTTCGTTTTTATAAACAATATCGCCCGTGTGTACCAAAACGGTGCCGTCGGGCTGTTTTTCAAAGGTCTTTGCCGTTTCTTCGGGCAGTTTGTAATAACTGTCCGCAAAGTGCCCCTTAAGATAAAGTTCACCCATACCCGTTTCTTCGTCAATGTTTTCAATACTCGCCTCCACATCAGGCAGCGGTCTGCCAATGGGAGGATCGTCATATTTCTTATCGAGCCTGAACACGCATACCCCGCAAAGGGTCTCGCTCATGCCGTAAACATTGTATACTTCCGTATCATCAAAATATATTCTTGCCGGACGTTCGCCTGCTGTCAATATACGCTTTACGCCTTTTGCGCCCCCGAACATTTTAAGCATCTGCGGTGGGATAT
>JAGAHK010000058.1 GCA_017627115.1 Bacillota bacterium
AGGAGCTTGTTTGCGCGGCTAAAGCCGCACAAATCCCGTAGGGACGACGTGAATGTAAACATTCGCGCCGCATGAAGTCTGCATACTCTACAGACTTGCAAGTGTATCTTTGATGCACGCAGACAAGTCTGCTAATTGGCAAAAAACCTGTTTTTTGCCAGAGGGTGGAGCTTAATGCGACACCCCCTTATTATTATTTTTCCGCACTTTTCATTATACAAATAGGATAGAGTACCACAACAAACAGCATCGTCAAAAATGCCGAAATAAAATAACCCCAATTTGCACCGAACCATAACTTAACGGTTATGCCCGAAAGATACTGGTTCCAGACAAATATCACCGCTGTGCCGACACAGGTCATTACAGGCAGCGATTTTGCGCCTTCGGGTATTTTGTATTTTATATAATGCCTTTCAATATAGCTGCCTGCCATAAGACCGATAACACCGCCTACACCGCTGAAAGTATCTTTCATCATCTTCTGTGGATCGACAAGCAAAACACCGTCAACATAATCCATCGGATAAGGCTTTACATTTATGTATACAAGCACTGCCAACGCCACTATCACAGACGCTATGGTCAGTATATCGGCAAGATGAGGATCATTGGCTGTCTTTTTTTGTACAAAGCCTGCTGCACAGATAATGCAGACAGTTTCAAGAAAACCGACCAATACATCCTGCGGAGTATGCACACCGAGGAAATTCCTTGAAAAACCCGTAAGCAGTATCATTACACAGCAAAGCACTGCAAGCCATTTTCTTTTGTTGCGCTGCCATACGGCAGTTGTACCGTATTCGGCAGTAGCGCACAAGGTATGACCGCTCGGGAACGAGTAGCCCGTTGCAGCGACCTTTGAATCGCCCGCAGGTTCTATTCTTGCATCCCTTATCCACGGTCTGTAGGCACATACGCTAAGCTTTATAGTGCCGTTTATCAATTCACCGAACCATTGGGTGCCCAAAAATCTGTAACCCCAATTTTTATCAATTGCCCAGAATACCAGATACGGCAGCAGCGGCATAATTTCTACCGCTATTTTTGATATGACATTGAAAAACTCATCAAAAATGCCTCCCGTTGCATTGCGCAGTTCCTGCAAAAACAATAAATATTGTATATCTATATCCATAAATTTATCCACCTTTCTATTTTACTTATTTTACACCGATCAAAAAATCAGCCTGTCTTTGATCTTTTTTCTTTTTTGCGGGACGGCACATAGTCCTTCCCGAAATAGGTACAGAAAATAAACGGTATCACAAATATTGCAGGAAGTGCATACCTTACGGTATTATTTATGGGTGACGCCATGCAGATAAGTATAGTTACCGCCGCAGGCATATTATATACAAGCAGGCTGTATCTTTTTTTGAATATAAAGAATATCAGCATAAATATATCGAGCCATATATAAAAGCCAACGCTTGAAAACAGACCTATCACAGGAATATTATGTGAATCACAGTCCATTATTCGCAGTTTTTCAGCTATATCATAAAGCTTTTGCGGCGGCTTGATCTCGTCCGTAAACGGATTTGAAACAAAGTAAAGGTCACTGTAATAGCCGTAATCATCGGGATAGAAATATCCGCTTATATTGCCAAGCGTGGCCTGGATATAACATCCCGGGGCTTTAAAAAGCCCTTTTGCCCATGCTTTGAGATAGTTATTGTAATCTTCTTTTGTTGCTTCCTTGCGGTATGTCTCCTTTACGGGGTCGCTGCGTTTTGCCTCGTACAGATCGCCTATGGCATTATAGTCAAGAACGGCATCTATCGCATCTATCTCCTCCTGTGAGATGATGTCGGAATGATCTCTGACATATCTTGCAGTCTGCTGGAAGAATACGGATGACGATTCCCTTGTGTCATTATCCGTGCCTTCAAGGTCATACTTCATTATTACGGCATTCTCCACCGCAGCATGTATGAATATCGCAGCACAGAATACCAACAGCAGCGCAATAAACTTGTCTTCCCTGTTTGTGAAAACAAGGTAGGCAAAAAATACTATAGAAGAAATAATTGTAAGATGCAGACCGTTTTTGCGTGAGAACATCACAAGTATGTAGTCCAAAAACAAAAGCGGCAAAAATATTTTTAAATCCTTTGCCTTGCAGCAGTCATACATAATGACCAGCATAACAAAGAACACAACGTAAATTGCATAGTTCGAGTCCTTGCAGACAGTTGCGGAATTACGTGTAAACATAGGCAAGACCGCAGTTATAAAATACACGGGCAGCAATATCTGCGGCGGTGTTTTTCTCTCTTTGTACAGATGTTTGTAGAACATTGCAAATATCGCACTGCAATAAAGCGACTGGAGAGCCGAAAAAAGAAATATGGCGATATTCGGCGAATTTGTGAGATCCCTGAAAAATTTATAAAAATATCCGAGGAATAATGTCTGCATTATCGGGTCATGGTTATCGAGGGCATCATTCATAAAATGGCTGAGCATACGTCCCGAATCGGCATGAACGGTCGCGGGATAGTTTATCACCATATACGGCAGCCAACAAATTATAAGACCGCACCAGAGTTTCAAGAATGTCTTATTTTTAAGAAATTCATCCGCTTTGGCACCAAAACGCACTGCACTCTTGCTGCCGCTTATTATTTTTTCAAAATTATCCGCAAACCATATTGCCGCGCAAAGCGCACGGTAAAACAGCAGCGAATATCCAACAATTAATGCTGTTGAAACAATAAATGTCAGAATAGTGCTGAAAAAATAATCAAGTGTTGCATCTGTGTTGTTTATGCTTGCGCCTATATGTACGCACAGCGCATAGAACACACTTAACCCTGCGGCAACTCGTTTTTCAGCAGTGCTTAAAGCCCTGCAAAATCTCTCGGACCATATAAAGAAGAGTATTACACCAATATATATAAAGAAGCTTTTTTCAAGAGCGATGTGTCCCCATGTTTCTATCGTGGGTTTGTAATACATTGGCAAGCCTTCTTCCTCCACCCTCAAAAACGAGACCCAGAAAGGCAGCATCGCAAAAAAAGCTGTAACTATTAACATCAAATAGTATTTTTTACCCTTTTTTTGAATTTCAACCGTTTTTTCACTTGTATCCTTATTCATTTCCCCACCTGTTCATTTATATATTTGTACATTATTTTACACTTTCAAAAAAGGATTATATCATATTACAAAGGCAGTGTCAATTGCCGCTCATATGTTCTTTATAGGCAAAGACGGCAGCTATGGTCTTGCTGTCGATTATCCTGCCGTCAAATATCATTTTTATCGCTTCTTCCGTCGTGTAGCGTTCAAGTTTTATAAACTCGTCATCATCGGGGTTGATTTTACCGGGTTTTAGTCCCGTTGCAAGGTAGATGTGAAGTACCTCGCTGCATATGCCTATGGAAGAATAAAATTTGAGCAAAAACTCCATTTTATCGCATTTATAGCCTGTTTCTTCCTCAAGTTCGCGTACGGCACAGTCATATGGGTCCTCGCCCTTTTCAAGTGTGCCTGCGGGTATCTCCAATGTTTCCGCAAATGCCGAATGGCGGTACTGCCTTACAAACAATATCTTTCCGTCATCATCCACCGCTACCATTGCCGATGCACCGTTATGACGTACAGTTTCGCGTGTTGTTGTTCTGCCGTCGGGCAGAGTAATGACATCACGCTCAATATCATATATCTTGCCTTTGAAAACCGTTTCCGAACTTAAAACTTCATATGCCATTTTTATATCCTCCTATTTATTCTCTGTTTTAACAGCATTTATACCTGCAAGGTGTCCCGATGACCATGCCCACTGTAAATTAAAACCGCCGCAGTCGCCGTGGATATCAAGTATTTCACCGCAGCAGTAAAGACCGTCTGTTATTTTCGACTGCATTGTATAGGGCGAAAACTCGCGCGTACTTGCGCCGCCTGCCGTCACTTGTGCATTTTTAAAGCCGTTCAGCCCCGTGACTTCTATTCTGTAATCCTTTATTATCCGCGCCATATTCCACAAA
>JAGAHK010000059.1 GCA_017627115.1 Bacillota bacterium
CTAAAATATTGAAATTCTATCCAAAAGCGCTTATAATTCAATTTAAAGGAGCGATAAAATGAGACTTACAACACTTTGTTATATGGAAAAAGACGAAAAATATCTTATGCTTCACCGCACGAAAAAGCAGCATGACTTTAACGGCGGCAAATGGATAGGAGTAGGAGGCAAGTTTGAGCAGAACGAAACACCCGAGGAATGTCTGCTGCGCGAAGTACGCGAAGAAACGGGGCTTGACCTTGTAAACTACACGCTGCGCGGCATAATAACCTTTATATCGGACGAATGGGAGACCGAATATATGTATCTCTACACCGCCGATAAATGGACGGGTGAGCTGACCGACTGTGACGAAGGCGAGCTGAAATGGATAGAAAAGGATAAAGTACCCTTGCTTGAACTATGGGAGGGTGACAGACTATTTCTTGAACTGCTGAACACGGAAAAGCGCTTTTTCTCGATGAAACTGCGCTACGAGGGAGAAACGCTTGCCGAACACAGCGTAAAAGTGTATTAGGGAAACGCTGATTTATGAGCCCCATCCTATAGTGAACGTCCAAATAATTTTGACGTTCACTATAAGTATAAAAAAGAGGCTTGATCGCTATGCGCAAGCCTCTTTTGTGATTTTATTATTTTAGTCAATGATATTCGTATTCCGCAGAAATAAATTTCTGCTACATACTCATAATCAACGGAATTGCAAGCAATTCCAAATTCAGTGGGAGCTTGAACATTGCACCGCAAAGATAGATGCGGACAGGCTTTGCCTGGCTTTTGCGCAGCAAAAGTGCTACCCCACTGAATTTTAAGTAAGCACCCCCGCTTTATAAGCAGGGGACTTACTTAGTTTGTTTAAATAAAGGTGTTGAAAAATACCTTTCCGCAGTGTCGGGCAGTATAGTCACCACTGTTTTGCCCTCCCCGAGTTCTTCCGCCATTTTCAGTGCGGCAGCAACATTTGTGCCGCTTGATATGCCGCACATTATGCCCTCCTCCGCAGCAAGGCGTTTTGCGGTGTTTATTGCATCCTCGTCGGTCACAATATGTATATGGTCATATATTTTTGTGTTAAGGATAGACGGTATAATGCCGTCGCCTATACCCATCTGCAAATGCGTGCCTATAGTGCCGCCTGCAAGAATAGCCGCGTGTTCGGGCTCTACTGCCCATATCTTCATATCGGGATACTGCGATTTAAGTGTTTCACCGATGCCCGTTATAGTACCGCCCGTGCCTATACCCGAGCAGAAGCCGTCTATTCTTCCTGCGGTCTGTTCAAGTATCTCAAGCGCGGTGTAGTACTTATGCGCATAGATATTATTGACATTTTCAAACTGCTGCGGCACAAAGACATTCGGGTCATTTGCCGCCATTTCAAGTGCGGTATCAAGACATTTTTGTATACATTTGCCTATATCTCCGTCATCGTGTATAAGGATGACCTCCGCACCGTAGTGATTTACAAGTTTTCTGCGTTCTTCACTGACCGAATCGGGCATAATGATTATTGTTTTGTAGCCCCTTACCGCGCCGACCAGTGCAAGACCGATGCCCTGATTTCCGCTTGTAGGTTCGACAATAACGGTATTTTTGTTTATTTTGCCCTCTTTTTCAGCCATTTTTATCATATTGTATGCCGTGCGCGTTTTTATCGAACCGCCGACATTAAGACCCTCGAACTTGACAAGTATTTCGGCATTGCCCGACTTGTTCATGCGGTTGAGCCTTATCATAGGGGTATGCCCCATTGCCTCGAGTATGTTGTTATATATCATTTTATGTCTCCGCCAAAATTATTTTACAGTATGTTTTCACCGTAAACCAAAGCGGTACCGCAGGCAGTACATTCCTGTCCCATATATGCACTCATACCGTTATCCGTTGAAAAACACTGTTCCGTAAGGCTGCCGCCGCAGGTCGGACACTTCGTCTGCTTACCCGGAACACGGGTAACTTTACCCACCGCTTTAACGGTTGTCGAACCGCTGCCGCCGGAAACATATTTTAATGCACCACTGTCAAGTTTTTTACCAAGATCCTGCATAGTTTTTGCCTCCTGTTATAAAGATTTATTCAAACACTTATTACTTTATGCCGACTTTGCTGCCGAAAGTCCATTCTGCGCCGCAGTGGTTGCAGTGCTGACCTATCTTTGTGCCCTTACCGTCATCTGTATCGAACTGTTTGTAGATAAGGTTTGCAACATTGCATTTAGGGCATACGCTCTGCTCCGACGGATAGTTCTCAACACCCGATACCTTGCCGTCGCTCACATTTGCTGCCGCACCGCCCGAAACCTTCTTTAAATGGTCTTCACCGATGTTTTTTCCTATACTTACCATAATTATCTGCTCCTTTCTTTAAGCATTGTTATAAAAAAACTATTCCTGTTCAAGTATACCGTCAAGCACCGAAACGGCATTTCTTACGCAGTCGTCACAGCTGCAAAGGGGTTTGCCGTCCGTTACCTGTTTAAGTTCCCTGCATATAGATGCACCGCACGCCTGCGTAAATTTTGAGTGCAGTTCGCGTGCCTGTCTCATTATAGGCGCATCCGTATATTTCAAAAGCCCAAGCACTGTTTCGGCACCGCAGAGAGCGCCGCAGGTGCCCTCCATGCCGCCCATGCCCGAGCCGAAAGCCGCACCGAGCCTTTTAGCATCATACTCGCTTATTTTAAGTTCGTCCTTATAGGCCGCTATCACAGCCTGTGCGCAGTTGCAGCCGCTGTGCTTGTACATCACGGCAGTTTCTTTTCTGTCCATCTTTTCACCTTTTTTTATTGAGTATTCAGCCTTTTATAAGGCGTTGTTGATAAAGGCTTCAAGTTCTTCCTTTGGCATATAGCCGACCGTGCTGTCTGCCACCTCGCCGTTTTTGAACAGCTTTAAGGCAGGTATGCTCGATATTTTGTAGGTTATGGCAAGTTTCTGCTGCTCGTCCACATTTAACTTGCCTACCTTTATTTTGCCCTCATATTCCTTCGCTATCTCTTCAACCACAGGTGCAAGCATCATACACGGACCGCACCATGATGCCCAGAAATCCACAAGCACGGGTATATCGGAGTTCAGTACCTCTTTTTCAAAATTATCTTCGGTCAATTTTATCTCACTCATAAAACATTCTCCTTTCGTGTTTTATTTTGCCTTATAGTAAAGCATACAATGGCAGTAGCCCTCGTAATCGGGGTCTTTTATCTGATCGCGGAACTCCTTGCACATACACTTTGTTTCATCGGTTCTTTCCAGACGGCACGGGCAGTAACCGCCTGTGCGTTTCAAGCCTTCCTGCACGGTCTTTACAACTTCCGCATTTTCATTGAATGTCACTTTCATAAGCTCCGCCTCCTTTTAAAATACTATATACGTTTCGGCAAAAGATATTCATAAGCTTATAACGCTTATATGCCGATTGAATTTTTATTTC
>JAGAHK010000060.1 GCA_017627115.1 Bacillota bacterium
AGAAGTTCAAGGAGGCGCTGAGAGCGGGGGATATAGACTATATCCTGAATGAGGCGTTCTCGCAGCGCGACGCGGGCGCGCATATCCTTGATGTGAATGTCGGTCTGCCGGAGATAGACGAAAAGGATATGATGATACGCACGGTAAAGGCATTGCAGGGTGTTACCGACCTGCCTTTGCAGCTTGACAGCACCATACCCGAAGTATTGGAAGGCGCACTTCGCGTTTACAACGGCAAACCGCTTGTAAATTCCGTTAACGGTGAGGAGGACTCGCTCAACGCTATCCTGCCCATCGTCAAAAAATACGGCGGTGCGATACTCGGTCTTGCGCTTGACGAGGGCGGTATACCGCCAAAAGCCGAGCAGCGTTTCGCCATAGCAAAAAAAATAATGGAGCGTGCACTCGCAATAGGCATACCCAAAGAGGATATTTACATTGACTGCCTTTGCCTGACAGCCTCCGCCCAGCAGGAAGCCGTTATGGAAACGCTTAAAGCCATAAAAATGGTAAAAGAAGAGCTTGGTTTAAAGACAGTGCTCGGTGTATCGAATATCTCCTTCGGTCTGCCGCAAAGAGGTCTTGTAAACAGCACTTTCCTTACAATGGCGATGAGCTACGGTCTCGATCTCGGCATAATAAACCCCAACGTAAGAGAAATGACGGGTGCTGTGCGTGCATTCCGCCTGTTGAAAGGCTACGACAAAAACTCCGTTGATTTTATAGAAGCTTACAGCGAGATGACGGAAGCCCCGAAACCAACGACCTCGGCTGAGGATATGACCCTTGATTATGCTATACATAAAGGTCTTAAAGCCGAAGCACGCAGGATAACCGAAAAACTGCTTGAAACAACGGACTCGATGGAAGTTGTCAACAATATCATCGTACCCGCACTTGACAGCATAGGTGCGCTTTTCGAGCAGGGCAAGATATTCCTGCCGCAGCTGATACTTTCGGCAGGTGTGGCGCAGGAAGCGTTTGAAGTAATAAAGAAAAAGATGATAGAGAGCAACAACGCTCCCGTAAGCAAGGGAAAAGTTATACTTGCAACGGTAAAGGGCGATATTCACGACATAGGCAAAAATATAGTGAAAGTCCTGCTTGAAAACTACGGCTATACAGTTATAGACCTCGGCAAGGACGTGCCTTATGAAGCTGTTGTCGAAGCCGTTATAGAGCACGATGCAAAGCTTGTAGGCTTAAGTGCGCTTATGACAACGACCCTTGTTTCCATGGCAGAGACCATAGACCTTATAAGGCAGAATGACCTTGACTGCGAGGTAGTTGTGGGCGGCGCAGTGCTTACGCCCGACTATGCAAAAGAAATAGGCGCGGACTATTACGCAAAAGACGCAAAAGAGACTGTAGATGTGGCAAAAAAAGTACTTGGATGAGGTAAATAAAATGAAAGCATACAAGCAAAAAACATGGCAGTATGAAACCACAGGCACAGACGGCAACGCAAAATTATTCGGTGTAAACATATTTGATTACAAATGGCAGCCTACAGGCAAAAAAGCGGAAGTTACAGACCCTTTATACGGACAAAAATACATTTTTCCGATTTATACGGTCGTTATAGAGAATAAAGAATATCAATTTGCCTGCGGTGAGTTCAGTAATTGTGTC
>JAGAHK010000061.1 GCA_017627115.1 Bacillota bacterium
AACCTACTTTTTTTAATTATAACCCATAATGGAAATATCGGCAAGTTTTTTTGAAAAATTTTCGGAAACTAAAAAAGGGGCTGTCGCATTAAGAATATGATAATACTCAATGTTTCAGTCCCTTATGCAGTCTTTTGCATAAACTTTCTATTATATATCCCCGAAAAGCACGGGTAATTTTTCCTTGAATTCTTCAAGCAGTTTGCAGCTTACTTCCCTTATCTGCGGATGTGCCGCAGGTGCGGTGCGCAGTTTGAAGTAGTGTCGCCATTCGCGTATATTCATTGTTACAACTATCTCCGTTTTAAGACTGTTGGGCAGTATGCTCCTTGCCTCCTCGGGTTTTACGCCAAGCTCGATCATCTTGTTGTATTTTTCTTCGATAAACGCCATTGTGTCGCTCCACAGCTTGATTTTTTCATCGTCTTCGCCCTCTTTCCAGAAGCAGGGTTTGATGAAAGTCAGCTCGCTGCCGAATCTGTCCTGCGAATAATTGCAGTATCTTGTGCTTTCCTGCGAAAAGCTTGCTATTCTGTGGCGCACTATTTCGTGTGTAACACCGCGGTCACAGATAAAGCGCACGGTTATTTTTTCGTGTTCAAGCACACTTTCGTGTCCGCGCTTGATTATTGCGGCAATAAATTTCTCCGCCGTGCCGTCGCCTATCTTGCCCTCGCTTTTGTAGCAGGTCCTGCCCGCACGCTCTATGGTAGACATAATGCGTGCCGCATCTATCTCGTCCTCAATTACATAATACGGTTCAATAACTTTCATAATTTCTTTCCTCTTAAACTTCCAGCCTGCTTTTCAAAGCCTGCGCCAGCGTTATCTGGTCAACATATTCAAGCTCTCCGCCGACGGGTACACCCTTTGCAATGCGGCTCACCTTAACACCGAGCGGCTTTATAAGGCGCGCGATATACATTGCCGTGGTATCGCCCTCAATGGTCGAGGCAGTCGCAAGAATGACCTCTTCCGTCTTGTCGTTTATGCGGTTTATAAGCTCGCGTATGCGTATATCCTCGGGGCTTACACCGTCCATTGGGCTTATAAGTCCGTGCAGAACGTGATAAACGCCATTGAAATCGTTGGTTTTTTCGTATGCCGCCATATCACGCGGACTTTCCACTACCATTATCTGGTTCGGGTTCCTGCGTGAGCTGCTGCAAATGGGGCAGGGGTCTGTATCGGTAAGATTAAAGCAGCGCGAGCAGTATTTTACCTTCTCCCTTGCCTGCATTATGCTGTCTGCAAGCGCCTGCGCATTTTCCTTCGGCATATTCAGTATGTGAAAAGCAAGTCTTTGTGCGGAGCGTCCGCCAATTCCGGGCAGACGTCCGAGTTCCTCTATAAGTTTGGTCACATGCTCTCCGTAGTAGTTCATTTCAAAAACTCCGTTTTAGAAAAGACCGCCGGGGATGCCTGTGCCCGTGATATTGCCCATTGTGCTTGTTACCGCATCATCAGCCTGTCTTATAGCCTCGTTTACGGCTGTAAGCACAAGGTCCTGAAGCATCTCCACATCATCGGGATCGACTACTTCGGGCTTGATGTCGATGGATTTTATCACCTTTTTGCCTGTTATAACCACTTTAACAGCACCGCCGCCGCTTGTTACCTCAAATTCCTTGAGTTCAAGCTCCTGCTGTGCCTGTTCCATCTGCTTTTGCATTCTCTGCGCCTGCTTCATAAGGTTGTTCATATTCATGCCGCCCATTCCGCCAAAACCGCCGTGTCCTTTTGCCATTGTTTTTTCCTCCTTGAATTCTTATTTGTAGTCTATATCAAAATCTATGTTTTTAAATCTTTCTTCTGCGTTCTGCAATTTTATGCTCTCATCGGAGCCGCCGTAAAGCTCTTTGTGCCGCCTGTCATATTCATCCTGCTTCATTGGGCGCATCTCAAACTGCTTTTCCGAAAAATCGGCAAGATATTGCTTTATGATGTCGCGTTTTTTGGTGACGGTGGTAAAATCACTCGGGCTCTCGCATACAAGCGTGAGGAAGTTATCCTCTAAAAATGCGGGCTGCACCCTTGATGCAAGCACCGTCCTTACCACCTGGTCATTCGGGTCTATCGAATCAATAAAGGCCTGCCAGTTTTTGATAATGGTGTTTATATCATCGGGTATAGCCTTAATTATCGTTTTTTTTTGCGCTTCGGGCTGAACGGGCTGCGCCGCTGCCTGCACCGTGTATACGGCAGGTACGCCCTTGTCGAGCTTTTCTTCTATATTAATGATGCGTTTTTCAAGCGAAGCATCCGTGTTCGCCGTCATTGGCGAGCAGGCTTTTATACACGTAACTTCAAGCAGTATACGCGGATTGCGTGTACTCTTTATGTTTTCCTGAAGCTGCGAAAACAAATTCAGCAGATCCAGCAGATATGCAGGTGAAAGCTCTGCCGCCTGTTCACGCAGCCTGTCTATATAGCTTTGTGCATAATCAAGTGCGGAACAAGTCTGCGTTACCGTTATAGAGATAAGCAGATTGCGCAGATGCAGGATATATTCATTCACAAACTGCTGAAGATCGCGGCCTTTGAGCATAAGGTCGTTCACCATGTCAAGGGCTGCGGCGCTGTCGTTTGCCGCTATTGCCCTTGTAAGGTCGAAAAACGCATTTCTGTCGGAAGCGCCCGTTATATCGCGTACCTTTTCCGCCGTTATCTGCTCGTTGTAGTAGAAACTCATACACATATCGAGCGTACTCAAAGCATCGCGCATTGCGCCGTCCGAAAGCTCGCATATGTATTCGAGAGCCTCGGTATCTATATCGACACCCTCGCTGTCTGTAAAGTCTTTAAGGGTCTCTGTCATTTCCTTAACGCTTATACGGTGAAAATCGAAGCGCTGACAGCGCGAAAGCACCGTAGTGGGCAGCTTTTGCGGGTCTGTAGTCGCAAGTATGAACACAACGTGTTCGGGCGGTTCCTCAAGCGTTTTCAAAAGCGCATTGAAAGCGGATGTTGTGAGCATATGCACCTCATCCACTATGTAAACACGGTATTTTCCGATGCTCGGCGGATATTTCAGTTCTTCTATTATATCGCGCACACTCTCCACACCGTTGTTGCTTGCCGCATCCATTTCCACAACATTCACATTCTGCCCGTTAAGTGTCGCAAGACAGTTCTCACATTCGTTGCACGGCGCATCACCCTCGCCCGTGCAGTTTATGGCGCGTGAAAATATCTTTGCCATTGATGTCTTGCCCGTGCCCCTTGTGCCGCAGAAAAGATAAGCATGGCTTATGCGCTTTGTTTCTATTTGGTTTTTAAGCGTTTTTACAATGTGCTGCTGTCCGACTACCGCATCAAAGGTCTGCGGTCTCAAACGGCGGTAAAGCGCCCTGTATGCCATATTATCATCCCTGTACTTAAAAGGGGCTGTCGCATTATGAAAATCATAATAGGCGATTTGCCCCTAATCTGTTAAAATCATCTATAGAAATGCCAATCGGGAAATGCCGATCGAATCAAAAAATAAAAATCCTGTGCGCCCAACTCCGACAGTCATTTCCGCACGTTACCGCAGCAGTTAGCTCCGCCCAAGCGACCTTACGGCACATAAGAATGGTTGCTTAGTGCTGCTTCCTTTCGGATCTGACACGGTTCACAAGTTCCTATTGCGCAAGACTCAGGCATCAACACCACTTACAACGGGCAGACTGCACAAACAAAAGCCTCGGTTAAGGCATAACCCCTGCTGAAGCGGATTGCAGGCGACAGGGCACCGCTATCTCCCCGGTTAGCACAGGACATATATTATTATACTAACTTTTTGGGGAAATGTCAATTGTTTTATTTTTTTTGAGTTTTCCCATTTTTGTTTTGAGTTTTTTCGTTTTTTAAATGAAAATTATTGTTTATCGTTGCTTTTACTTTCGTTATGTTTATTCTATCGCTGCCTTTAGAACCTCTCCGTCAGCCTGCGGCTGCCACCAATCCATTTGGCAGCGAAGCTGACGAATGTTTGCCATAGAGTCCCGACGGCTTTGCCGCCGTCAGGACAAACCTTTCAGGAGAGGCTTTATTACTGCATTCAAGGCGTTGCATTAGAAAGGCTCGCCTGAAAGGAGAGCTGTCAGCGGAGCTGACTGAGAGGTTTGCGATTGTTGTTGCTTATCGTTGCACAACACTAAAGCAGTCGCAAATAAACCCCTCCACCACGCTGCGCGCGGTCCCCCTCCCGCTAAAGCGGCACACGCCTAATCGCTTACGCTAAAGGGGAGGCAAGACTAATGCAACGTCTTTTCTTTTCTAAAGTAACTCAAAGCG
>JAGAHK010000062.1 GCA_017627115.1 Bacillota bacterium
CACAATGACATTTTGAAAAAACGGAGAAAAAATTGCACAAAAAAAAGACCGATTTTCTTTTCGGTCTTTTCAAAGTGTTTCTATCAATTTTTCAAAATAATCGGGGAGAGGCGAGTCAAACTCCATATATTCGCCCGTTGTGGGGTGAATAAAGCCCAGCTTTTTAGCGTGCAGGACCTGTCCTTTCAAATTCAGCGGCGATTTTTTCGGGCCGTATACCTCGTCACCCAGCAGAGGGTGTCCGATATATGTCATATGCACCCTTATCTGGTGTGTTCTGCCTGTTTCAAGGCGCAGTTTCACAAGTGAGAAATTGCCTTTCAGCTTTTTTATGACGGTATAGTGAGTGACTGCGCGGCGTGATGTTTTATCGCGCACGACAGCCATTTTTTTGCGTTCTTTCGGATGTCTGCCTATCGGCTGATTTATCGTGCCCTCGGGCTCGTTGAAGCCGTTGTAGACTATAGCGTAGTATTCGCGTGTCATACTGTGGTCGGCAAGCTGTTTGGAAAGCGAAAAATGCGCCTTGTCGCTTTTGGCGATAACAAGCACGCCGCTTGTGTCCTTGTCGATACGGTGTACTATACCGGGGCGCAGTACGCCGTTTATACCCGAAAGATTATTCTTGCAGTGATACATCAGCGCATTCACAAGCGTGCCCGTATAATGCCCCGGTGCGGGGTGGACCACCATATTCTGCGGCTTGTTTATAACGATAAGGTCGTCGTCCTCGTAGAGTATGTCAAGCGGTATATCTTCGGGCAGTATCTCTATCTCCTCGGGTTCGGGCAGATCGACCGTTATGCTGTCGCCTGCGGCAAGCTTGTGGTTTTTACTGACTTTTTTGCCGTTTACAAGCACGTTTCCGTTTTCGATATGCTTCTGCAAAGCGCTGCGCGAAAAATCCTCCGTTACTTCGCTCAAAAATACATCTATTCTTTTGTTTATATCGTTTTCTTCTGCCGTGTAAAGCATCATTTGTTCCTTTCCGTCTCCCAAAACATAATATATATCATCAGAAGCACCGTTCCGACCACGATAAACACATCCGCAAGGTTAAACACGGGGAAGTCATAGCCGAAAATTATAAAATCCAGAAAATCCACAACATAGGTGCGGAAAAGACGGTCGATAACATTGCCTATCGTGCCGCCGCCTATCAGCAGCATAGAAATACGCAGCAAAAGCGTGTTTTTTGTTTTGGGCATTTTTGCATAATATATCGCGCCTGCGATAATAACGGCAGCGGCGAGTATCACAAAAAACCACCTTGCGCCTTGCATTGCACCAAATGCCGCACCGCGGTTTTCAATGTAAGTCAGGTTAAAAAAACCGTCAATAAGCACAACTTGGTGAACAGGTCGTAAGTTTGTTAATGCAAAATATTTTGTTATTTGGTCTATTGCGATAAGTATGATTATTGTGAGTATTGGTATCATTGTTCTTTCTTTGTATATCTATTGATCGTTTTATCGGTTTATGCTGCAATACATATGTGTCGTCTCCGACCCGAACGCGGGGAGGAGGTGTTGCTTTCAAAACCTCTTTGTGTTTTGCGATTTTTATTTTGTAATATGCTCTATCGCCGCTTTTACCTTATCCGCGGGGGCATTTTTCTCGGTATATGCCCTGCCTATCTCTTCAAGCAGGACGATATTCAATTTGCCGTCCTTTGTCTTTTTGTCGTAGAACATCTGCTCGTATATCTTTTCGGATTCAAAGCCGTCCGCACGTATCGGCAGATCGAAGTATTCAAAAAGTTTCTCTGCCGCTTCAAGGTCAAGGTCGGTCGTTTTGCCGAGGCTCATATTAAGGTGCATAGCCGCCGCCATGCCTATAGCCACGCACTCGCCGTGCAGCAGCTTAAAGCCCGAAAGCTTCTCGACCGCATGCCCGAAAGTATGCCCGAAGTTGAGTATCTCGCGCAGTCCGCTCTCTTTTTCATCCTTGCTGACAACATAGGCTTTAGCCTTGCAGCAGGAATATATAACGTGTTCCGTTTCCTCATCCGAAAGCGCCTTGATCGCAGCCTTATGTTCGTTAAAATAGCCCAAAAGGTCTTTGTCGATTATATAGGCTGTCTTTATCGCTTCCGCCATACCTGCCGCTACCTGTTCGGGCGGCAGTGTCGCAAGGGTCTTGTGGTTGATATACACAAGTTTCGGCTGATAGAACGCACCGACCATATTTTTATGACCGAGGAAGTCAACGCCCGTTTTGCCGCCGACACTGCTGTCCACCTGCGCAAGAAGCGTTGTCGGTATCTGCACGAAAGGAATGCCGCGCATATAAGTTGCCGCCGCAAAACCCGTCATATCGCCCGTGACACCGCCTCCGAGCGCAATAAGAACACTTTTGCGGTCAAGCTTTTCGTCAATGAAATGCTTGTAAAAATCACTTATCGTGTCAAGGTTCTTGCTCTCCTCGCCTGCCTTGAAAATAAAGCTTGAAAGCTCCCATTCGCCCAGAAGTCCCTTTATGGTCTCAAGGTATATGGGCGCAACATTGCTCTCTGTTATTATACACAGTTTTCTGCCTGCAAGGCCTGCTTTTTTCAGTGCATCGGCAAGACCGTCAAAACTGTTTGTGATGTAAATGGGGTACTCCGATGTCGGAGTGTGTATTGCCAATTCTCTCATAAAATTCGTAAATTCTCCTTATCTGTTGAACAGTCTGCAAAGGTATTTCAGTGTTTGGGCTGTTTCTGCCGTCAGACGGCCTTTTTCAAACCTGAACTGCCAATTTCCGCCGCTCACGCCCGGCGTATTCATACGTGCATCCTCGCCGTAGCCGAGGATATCCTGAATAGGTATGATACAGTAGTTGGCACTGCTCGATATAGCCCATCTTATCATATCCCAAACGATATTGTCACCGTTTACGTTAAGCACACGGCGCACCAGATCGCGCGTTTTTTCGTCACAGCTCATATACCAGCCAAGTGTGGTGTCGTTGTCATGCGTACCCGTGTAGACAACACAGTTGCTGTTTTGGTAATTATGCGGAAAATACGGGTTGTCGGGGCTGCCGAAAGCAAATTGCAGTACCTTCATACCGGGCAGGCCGAGTTTATCGCGCAGTTCGAGCACCTCGGGATTGAGGTCGCCGAGATCTTCCGCAATGATATGCACATCACCGAGTTTAGCCTTGACGGCATCGAATAATGCGGTCTGCGGACCTTTTTTCCACTTGCCCGTTTTTGCGGTCTCCGAGCCGAAAGGTATCGACCAGTAGCTCTCGAAAGCGCGGAAGTGGTCTATTCTGACTATATCGGCAAGCTCCGTCATCTTTTCGATACGCTTTACCCACCAATCGTAGTTCTCGGCTTCAAGTGCTTTCCAATCGTAAAGCGGATTGCCCCAAAGCTGACCGTTTTCGCTGAAATAGTCGGGCGGCACGCCTGCAACTTCCGTCGGAAAGCCCTTTGCGTTGATATGGAAAATATCGCGCCTGATCCATGTGTCCGCACTGTCTGCGGCAACGAAAATGGGGATATCGCCTATGATCTCAATACCGCTTTCGTTTGCGTATTTTTTCAGGTCTGTCCACTGCTTGAAGAAGGTGAACTGTAGGAATTTGTAGAAATCTATCTCGTCTTTGAGAAGCTTCGTGTATTTTTCGATAGCCGCAGGCTCTCTGTCGCGCAGCTCTTCGGGGAAAGAGTTCCAGCTTGCACCGTAGTAGTTGTCGTTTATGGTATCGGCTGTAAGGTATTTTTTCAGACCCCTGCGGTAAGCCTTCAACTCCTTCGGCTCAAACTCGTTTTTGCGTTTTTCTATAAAATAATTCTTAAGCGCAAGAAAGAGCGCATAATCATCAAGCCAGAAGGCATTTTTGCGGCAAAATGCACTGTAGCCCTTTGCACGTTTGCTGAAATTGCCAAAAGCCTTGCGGTAAAGGGAATATTTGTATTCTATCACCTTGCCGTATTCTATCCTGCACGGCTCAAAATACGGTATCTCCGCTATATCCTCCTCGCTTAAAAGTTCCTCTTTCACAAGAATATCGGGGCTTATCAGCAGAGGATTGCCCGCAAAGGTCGAAAAACTCTGATACGGCGAATCGCCGAAGCCCGTGTGCCCAAGCGGCAGCACCTGCCACATTTTCTGTCCCGACTCGGCAAGAAAGTCCACAAAAGCGTAGCTTTCCGCACCGAGATCGCCAATGCCGTAATGTCCGGGCAGGCTGATAGGATGTAAAAGTATACCACATTTTCTCATATATATCACCTCATTATTAAAATTATTCTTGTTTTTCTGCCGCCTCTTCCACCGTAAACGACCGCAAATTTTTTATGCTCTCCACATCGGCGTGGGAGATTATCCTTGCATAGTCCTCGGGTATGGTGCTGCAATACAGTTCATATCCCGTTATTTCCGTTTCATCGGCGGTGCGCAGGGTACTGCGGTATTTTGCATATACCCATTTATTGTTTATCTTGCAGAGATACCCAACCTCTTCATAGGCAACGGGCGATCGCTTTCTCCCTATCCATACGGGCAAAAAGCCTTCAAGAGTCTCGTCCGTGTTCATTATGGTCGTATCGGTGTAATCGTAGCTTCCAAGCCGCGCAAACAGCTGTAAAAGCTCGTTATCGTCCGTTTTTTCGCTGCCGACAAAGGCAACTGTCGGCGCACTTACATGATCGACTAACGAAGTGCCGTCCTTACCTATCATATTTATCGCTCTCTGTGCGGCAAACGTCACCTCATGACCGTCAGGGTATACCAGCACGATAAAGTTATGCTCGGGATCGTCGGTCACAGCATAAACGGGATTTTTCTTGTATTCCCCGACCTGTTCCGCTTTATTTGAATACTTGAATTCAAAGGGAAAATAGTTTTCGCCGCTTATCCTGATATGACCCGAAAATTGATAGGATGTAAGGTCATCATATATCCCACGGGCAAAAAACACGAAGAACGCAAGCAGCACTGCGAACGCAGCACCCAATGCAAGCTTTTCGATAATTTTGACTGTTTTTGATTTTTTTGCGATTTTTGCCATTGTTTCAAATCCTTTCACTACTATTATACTATTTGTTGTTGGATTTTACAAGTGCAGGATTTTTTAAACACACATAAATTTTATTTTTTATACTTATAATAATTTTGCGGACAATGATCCGCACGGGGATATTTTTTAAGGAGGGATAAATATGAAAAAAGGTGTAACGGCGGTGCTTGCGGTCATTGCGCTTGCAGGCATAATGCTTGCTTGTACTGCGTGCAGTGATCGTTCGACCGCATCGGCAGACCGCGGCAATGTGAATGAGCTTAACGGCAATACAAAGGGCGCGCGTGAGGAAACGACCGCGCTTGACGGTATCATTGACGATAACGAGGATGTAAATAACAACGATATTGAGGACGAGAGCGAATATGCCGATGACGAGGGCATAGGCGAAAAAGTGAGCGATGCGGCGCACGAAACGGGCGAAGCCGTGAAAGATACCGCGGATGACGTAAAAAACAGCCTTGCCGAAGACGAGACCCGCGCAAGGGAAGTCGGCTGAAAATAAAGGAAGTAAAAGGGGTTTAAATAATACTGTAATTATTGTTTGCGTTAGCAATAACGTTGCATTAGCCTTGGCTCCCCTTGCTCAGGGGAGCCTTGACAGAAAACTAATGTTTTCTGTCAAATTGCATTCGGGCTGCGCGCATCAAAGATACACTTGCCCGAATATCTGTAGCAAAAGCAAGTTTTGCTCCTCGGCTAAAACGCGGTTTCAGCCTGCGGATTTTAGTCTGCGACGCTGATAATGTTAATAAAACTGTTAAAAGGGGCTTAATCGCAAATTTTCAAGTTGATTTTTAGTGCGAC
>JAGAHK010000063.1 GCA_017627115.1 Bacillota bacterium
ATACTTTGTGACAGCGGCACACGTTATTTTTCCGAGCCGCTGTGGGAGGACTTAAATGATCTTCATCAACAAACATCTTCTTGAAAAAATAGAGGAAGAAGCCGCAAACAGTTATCCTTTTGAGTGCTGCGGCATAATTTTCGGAAGTATGGAAAACGGCAAAAAATTTGCACATTCCATAAAAAGTATTGTAAACAACTTCGGTGCAGGCGAGGAATATCACCGCTTTCTTATAACCGCCGAGGATATGATGAAAGGCGAGTTGTACGCAAGGGCAAACGGGCTTGATATAGTCGGGTTTTATCATTCGCACCCCGATCATCCCGCCGTACCGTCGGAGTATGACCGAATACACGCCCTGCCCGTGTATTCTTATCTTATAACTTCCGTCTTAAATGGCAGGACGGAAAACACCTTCGGTTATGAACTGAAAAACGATATTTTTGAAAAAGAAAATATCAGCTTAATATAAAAATTTAGGGGAAATTTATTATGATAAAAGTTTTGATACCGACTACTCTCCGTTCATTCACCGATCAGAATTCGGAGCTTTTATTGGAGGGCGGCACGGTAAGAGAGGTGATCGCGGCACTTGCCGACGAATACCCGAACACTAAAAAGGCAATATTTGACGAGAACGGCGTACCCCGCCCCTTTGTCAATATTTTTGTCGGAGAGAATAATATAAAAAAACTTAACGGCTACGATACCGAGCTTAAAGACGGCGACACGGTTATGCTGATACCTGCCATTGCAGGCGGCGCACCGGAAAGCCTTATACCCGAGGAGCGTGCCGAAAAGCTTACAAATGACGAGATAATGCGCTACAGCAGACACCTTTTATTAAAAGAGATAGGTGTTAAAGGTCAAAAGAAGCTGAAAGCCGCAAAGGTGCTTATCGTGGGGCTTGGCGGACTGGGAACACCGCTTGCGCAGTATCTTGCGGCGGTGGGCGTGGGTACGCTCGGTCTTATCGACTTTGACGAAGTGGATAGTTCCAACCTTCAAAGGCAGGTCATCCACGGCACAAGAGATGTGGGCAGACCGAAAGTTATGTCGGCAAAAGACAGCATAAAGCAGATAAATCCGCTTGTTAAGGTGGAGACCTATAATATGATGCTGACAGCCGAAAATGCACTTGATATCATAGAAGAATATGATATTGTTGCAGATGCGTCCGACAATTATAAAACAAGGTACCTTGTAAACGATGCCTGCGTTCTTTTGGGAAAGCCCGATGTTTTTGGTGCAATGTATCAGTTTGAGGGACAGACGAGTGTCTATTACGCAAAAGAGGGTCCCTGCTACCGCTGTATGTACCCTGCGCCGCCGCCTGCGGGACTTGTTCCGTCCTGCGCCGAGGGCGGTGTTATAGGTGTACTGCCCGGCATTATCGGCACGATACAGGCAAATGAAGTTATAAAGCTGATAGTCGGCGGCGGGGAAAGACTTGTCGGCAGACTTATGGTTCTGGATGCGTGGAAAATGCGTTTTCACGAACTAAAAATAGACAAAGACCCCGACTGCCCGATATGCGGCAAAAACAGGACCATAACAGAGCTTGAAGAATACGATTACGAAGAATTTTGCGGCATAAAAAAGCAGCGGGAAGAAGAAGCACCCGTTGAAAGCATTACCGCAAAGGAACTTCACCGCCGTATGGAAGCGGGAGAGAAAATAACTGTAATAGATGTGCGCGAACCGCACGAAAGGGCGATAGTAAAATTCCCCGATGCAAAAGTCATACCGATAGGTCAGCTTGCAAGGCGGCAGAACGAACTTGACCCCGATATTGATACGGTCTTTATCTGCAAGGAGGGCAAAAGAAGCATACTTGCGGTAAATACCCTTAGAGAAGCGGGCTACAAAGGTCCGATGTACAATTTAAAAGACGGCATAAACAGCTGGGCAAAAGATATTGACCGAGCAATGCCGCAATATTAATAAAGCAAGAAAGTGAGGAAATCTCAAATGGCAAAAGAAGAAAACTTTATTACAAACGCTTTAGGCAAGCAAGCGGCATATAACCTTGCCAATGTCACAAAGACAAAGCCGCAGTACGGCGCACTTACACCAAAGTGGCTTACAAAGCTGCTTGAATTCAAGGGGCTTGAAACAGGTATCTACCGTGTAAACAAAGTTGTGGAAGGCGAAACACCGCTTGATGTTTTATGCTCTTCAACAAAAAAAGATGATATCATCCCCGAGGGTTTTATCCAATATCAGACAGAACCCCGTGAATATCAGCTTAATTCAATTTCAACTATTGTAAATATCAACACGGCTGTTGAAGATGTTTACAGTTCTCCCTACGATCAAGCGCAGGAACAGATAGCCCTTGCTGTGGAGAGTTTAAGGGAAAGACAGGAAAGCCAGCTTATCAACAACGATGACTACGGTCTGCTGAAGAACGTTGCGGACTCACAGCGCATACAGTCACGCACGGGTGCGCCTACTCCCGACGATCTTGACGAACTTATAACAAAGGTATGGAAAGAACCCTCGTTTTTCCTTGCTCATCCCCGCGCTATCGCAGCTTTTGAAAGAGAATGTACAAAACGCGGTGTTCCGCCCGTAACGGCAGATATTGCAGGCGGCAGATTTATCCTTTGGAGAGGTATCCCCATTATCCCTACGGACAAACTGCTTGTTGACGGTTTAAAGAACCCCAAAAGCCAAAGCGGCAAAACAAATATCCTGCTTGTTCGTACAGGCGAAGCAAAGAGAGGTGTAGTCGGTCTTTACCAGGCAGGTATGAAGAATGAACACTCACGCGGTCTTTCCATACGTTTCAGAGGAATAGACAACAAGGGTGTTGCATCATACCTCTTATCCCTGTACTGCTCCGCAGCTATTTTGGCTGACGATGCTATTGCGGTACTTGAAGATGTAGAGGTTGGTGAATACTATGACTACTAATAACCTTGATGCCTACGGTCTTCCCGATATAAGTCAGCTTGAATGTTTTGCGAACAGACTTTTGGGTGATTACGGTACAGTTCAGCCGTCGGCTGCCGATGCTGCATACAGTACTCCCGTTTCTTCGCCTTATAACGGCGGTTTTGGCGAAAGTCTGCCATACACGGGAAGTTTTGCGGATAATGCCGCAATACCCGCAGCTTATACACCAAGTTTTGATACAAGCGAACCTGTTTCGTATTCTCCGAGTGTAGTATCTCACAGTGAAGCAAGTACTGCACAGGTACAGACAAGCACAGCCGATCAGCCGAAAAGCAGCGGTATTATCGTAGGTACAAAAACACTTGATTCCATTCGTGCGGATTTTCCCATTTTGCAGGAAAAAATAAACGGCTTTGACCTTGTGTGGTTTGATAACGGTGCAACAACGCAAAGACCGATACAGGTAATAGACAGATTAAGCTATTACTACAAGCACGAAAATTCAAACGTACATAGGGGCGCGCACACTCTTGCGGCACGTTCCACAGATGCTTACGAAAACGCAAGACAGATAACGGCGGATTTTCTCGGTGCATCCTCAAAAGACGAGATAGTTTTTGTACGCGGCACGACAGAGGGCATAAACCTTGTGGCACACAGCTATGTAAAACCGCTGTTGCAGCCCGGTGACGAGATAATAGTTTCACTTTTGGAACATCACGCAAATATCGTTCCGTGGCAGCTTGTTGCACAGGAAACGGGGGCTGTTATAAAGGTCATTCCCGTTGACGATTCGGGTCAGCTTATTTTATCGGAATATGAAAAACTGTTTACCAAGAACACAAAATTCGTTTCCGTAACACAGGTGTCAAACGCACTGGGAACAATAACCCCCGTTGCCGAACTTATACAGATCGCACACGCACACGGCGTAAGAATACTTATTGACGGAGCGCAGTCGGTGGCACATATCCCCGTGAATGTGACCGCTTTGGATGCCGATTTCTTTGTATTCTCGGGTCACAAAATTTACGGACCCACGGGCATAGGCGCAGTCTACGGCAAAAAAGAACTGCTTGAAGCCGCAAAGCCATACCACGGCGGCGGAAATATGATAAAAGACGTTACTTTTGAACGCACGATATACAATCCCGCACCCAATAAATTTGAGGCGGGCACAGGCAGCATTGCCGATGCCGTAGGTCTCGGCGAAGCGCTGAAATACGTTTCGGACATAGGCATAGCCGATATAGGCCGTGCCGAACACGAACTTCTGTTATATGCCACAAAAGAGCTGCAAAAACTCGATAAGGTGCATATAATAGGTAATGCCGCAAATAAAGCGGGCGTGCTTTCGCTTGTTGTTGACGGATATTCAAACGAATATGTGGGCGAATATCTCAATAACTATGGTATAGCCGTAAGAGCGGGACACCATTGCGCACAGCCTATTTTAAGAAGTCTTGGACTTGAAGGCACGGTAAGGGCAACGCTTGGCATTTACAACAATTACGAAGATGTGGATAAACTTGTTAAAGTTTTAAGAAGTCTTTAAAAGAGAGGGTGTTGCCCAACGCGACACCGTCTGGCAAAAAACAGGTTTTTTGCCAATTTTGCAGTCTTGTCTGCGTGCATCAAAGATACACTTGCAAGCCTGTAAAGTATGCAGACTTCGTCTGCTCCTCGGCGAAAACGCGGTTTCCGCCTGCGGAT
>JAGAHK010000064.1 GCA_017627115.1 Bacillota bacterium
AGCCGCCTGCAAATAAGCCCTGTGCATCATCAATAAGCTTCCTTGCGGCATTTCTTGTCTTTCTGTAACGGGAATACTCCTCTATTTTATCAGGATCGTCCTCTTTATCCTCTTTCCAGAACTCAACAGGCGTGTTGTAGTGCTTTGAAAGAGCTTCATATACCTTGTCGTCCCTCGGTGTGCGCTCTCCCTGCTCATACAGGATAATTGTCCTCTTGGTTATTCCTATGGATTCTCCGAGATCCTCCTGCCGTTCCTCAGCACCTGTTCGTACTAGTTTTAGTTTTTCACCAAACGTCATATTGTTTCCTCCGTGTTTAAGTGGGTGATTTCTTGAACAGTTCGCATTTTGGAGTGAACTGTCCTTAAATATAATAGCACAAGTGATTTGATTTGTCAATGCTTTTTATTGGACAGTTTGCTTGTTTTGGGATTTTTGGAGAAATATTCAGAAAGAATATTTTTTAAATTCACTTTTTTGTGTGAACAAACAAACTTTCTGATATGCACTTGACAAAGTGAACTTGATGTGCTAATATTATATCTGTCGAAAGCCCCCAGTTATCCGTTGAGGTCTCAGACAACAATAATTATCTAAAATATATCAATAAAAATTTGAATGCTGGCGGTTATCCCCGTAACTGCCTTCGGTTCAATAGAAAGGAATGGAAGTTGAATTTTGAGTTTTCGAAAGCCAGGATCAATGCGATCTGTGAGGAGATAATCTACACTTTTATGAATGGGGAAAGAATGACCGAGCCTGTTGATGCAGCTGCATTGGCTTGCAAATTCTTTAAGCTGACCGTTTACTATGTCCGCTTTGCAAATGAGGAGGCAGAGCCTTTTGGATATACCTCAAACGGTCATGTGGGAATCGACGTTGTTGTAGGAAACAAGAAAATTAACTATGTCTTTCCCAAAAACACTATACTTCTGGATATACGTCTGAAGAACGATCATATTAAGCGCAGGGAAGTCCTTGCACATGAGCTTATGCACTACATCGACAGCATTGTCAATGCCTATCCTATTGAGATACTTATGATGAATGACGGCTCTATGGAGTATAGCAAGTATATGGAAATGATGAAAAAGCGTGAGTGGAGAGCAGATGTTGGCTCCGCTGTGCTGCTTCTGCCCAAAGAGCTGGTTACAGATGTTTATCGGGATATGTTTGGATATGATAATATAAAGGTCTATGGTGAGGGCATATTTATAGCCGAGGATAAGATAAGGCTTGCAGAAATGGCTAAATACCTTAAAGTTTCTTATGATATGCTTGTTGGCAGGCTCTATGACCTTGACCTGCTCGAAAAGCATAACGTATCCGAGTTCCTCCGCCTTGCCTTTCAGAGTGAGGTCAGGGCGATATGAAGAACTTTGTAACATATATGAACGATAGCGTGAGATACACCCTCGATTTAAGAAAGCAGCTCACGATTGATCTGGCAAAAAGAGATGTTCGCTGTCCTAACTGTCATTTTCTGTTGTTCAAGGTGTTCCCGGAGTTAAAGTCGGGAATGTTTGAAATGCAGTGTCCGAAATGCAGAGAGCTTAATGTTCTGGACTTTCAGGACTACAAGACAGCGCATCACAGCCTATATATAACGATAACCACAGTTGCGGAGAGAGTGGCTCTGCAATAAAAACGAAGATGGGAGATGAGCATATCATGAGAATAAGGTACAGATCGGGAGATACTGTTTACATTATAGAGAGTGTTCGCTTCATCAGGCAGTGTGTGGTCTTAAGGTTTGGCGGCGGCCTATATACGCTGCGGTTTGCCGATAGTCCGGGCGGGGTTCGGCTGAGAGAAAACAGGCTGTTTCCCACAGAGGAAGCGGCAAAGAGAATGATCGGGTAGCGATTCCGATAAAACAGTTACAATAGAATATTTCATTACGATTTCAAATCGAGTGGGTGCAGTATGACTGACACAGCGCCGTGCGAAAGCGAATGGATAATAGATAGCGTATAGACTATCTGTATCCGTTCATTTCTGCGGCGCTTTTTTTGTGTCTAAAAGCACTATGCTCGGTCTTTCGTACTGCGTTTGAGTCCTTTTCACGGCATTTGCTCGTGGAAGGGACTTTTTTTATGCTTATATACTCAAAATGGCTGTGCTTTACAGCTGAATATCCTTGATATTCCGTTTTGATTCAAAGATAAAAATAAACAATTAAAACTTTTCAAAACGGAGGAATTTCATTATGAACAGCATTATCAAGGATACAAACATAAGGGTAAACGGCGAGATCTTGGACAAGCAGTATATCATCGAAACAAGGGATAACGGCAGAAAGGTAATAGTCAGAACAAAGGATTTCTACCCCTGCCTCTGCTCCCCGAAGGAGTACACCGAGCTTGATGTCAGCACATATAATATGCTCATTAGCTTAAAGAAAATTGCAGAGGGAGCCGAGCCCGATGACAATGACGATGAAGATGTTCCTGTTGAGATATATGAGGAGCTTCTGAAATACAAGGAGCTTGAAAATGAATATAAGAAAGCA
>JAGAHK010000065.1 GCA_017627115.1 Bacillota bacterium
TTCTTGACAGGGAGGAATAATTATGTCAGTTATTAAAGATGTTATTGTTTTAAACGATGATAATACGCTCAGCTTCGGCAATTACGAAGTGGCAGATAAGCAGAAGGTCGAATTCGAGGCCAACGGCAACCTTTATAAAGTCAGAACACATAAGGACGTTACACGTCTTTCAAAAAATACACAGCTTTTGCTTGAAACAGTGCCGGGGGCAGCTGTTCACAACCTTAAAGTGAACGAAAAGGAGGTTACTTTCTCTATAGAAGGCAACGGCGGTACACAGGTAACACTTGAATTGGAAAGTGACAGTCATTACACTATTTATATAGATGATGTAAGCATTGGCAATATCGAGACCAACTTTGCAGGCAAAATAAGCTTTGGTATGGAACTCAATTCCGTTCCCAAGTTTGTTAAGATAGAAAAACGCTGATATGGCAGCAAAAACACGTTATATATGTTCAAACTGCGGTTATGAAACCGTAAAATGGCTTGGCAAATGCCCCGACTGCGGCAGCTTTTCAACTTTTAACGAGGAAGTTGTGGAGAGCACGAGCTCAAAAAAGATAAGCCCGACATCGGCAAGAGTGCTTACGCCCGTTAAGTTAAGATCCGTCAAGTCGGAGGAGGGCGGCAGGACAAAGACCGATATAGGCGAGCTTGATATAGTACTCGGCGGCGGCTTTGTGCAGGGTTCGCTTACACTTGTCGGCGGCGATCCCGGTATAGGCAAAAGTACTCTGCTTTTGCAGATATGTCAGAAGCTTGAAGAAAAGGGCAAAACGGTTCTTTATGTTTCGGGCGAGGAAAGTGCGCAGCAGATAAAACTGCGTGCCCAAAGGCTGAATGTGACAGGCGAAGATCTGCTTTTGCTTGCGGAAACGGATGTAAACGCAATTATATCTACGGCTGTGGAGCAAAAACCCGATATGCTTATTATCGACTCTATACAGACTATGTTTCTTGACAGTGTGGCTTCCGCGCCGGGTTCGGTAACTCAGGTCAGGGAGTGTGCAAACAGATTTATGCAGCTTGCAAAGGGACATGATATCTCTGTTGTACTTGTCGGTCATGTGACAAAAGAGGGAGCGATCGCGGGACCGCGCGTGCTTGAACATATCGTCGATACTGTGCTCTATTTCGAGGGTCAGCGCAACGGCAGCTACCGCCTTTTGCGCAGTGTTAAAAACCGTTTCGGCGGTACAAACGAAATAGGTGTTTTCGAGATGAGTTCTACGGGACTGCGCGAGGTGAAAAATCCGTCCGAATATATGCTTTCGGGCAGACCCGAAGATGTCCCGGGTTCGGTCATCACCTGTATTACAGAGGGCAGCAGACCTATGCTTATCGAGGTGCAGAGCCTTGTTACCTATACAAATTTCGGCATACCGCGCCGTATGGCTACGGGTACGGATTTCAACAGGGTAACTATGCTTATTGCGGTACTTGAAAAGTGTGCGGATCTGCAATTGGGCAATTATGACAGTTACGTTAACCTTGCGGGTGGTATGAAAATAACCGAAACTTCGCTTGACTGTGCTGTTGCCTGCGCTATAGCTTCCGCTTATAAAGGTAAAACTGTTTCGCCCGATACTGTTGTTTTCGGTGAGATAGGTCTTACGGGAGAAATAAGGGGCGTTTCGATGGCACAGAAACGTGTGCAGGAAATAAAAAAACTCGGTTTTAAACGCTGTATTCTTCCGCGTGCCAATTTAAAAGAAGCAGCGGAGGTAAAAGGTATAGATATTTTAAGCGTAAATTCCGTTTCGGAGCTTCTGAAAGTAGCTTTGAGATAGTGCTTTGAGATATTGGCTTTAAGACAACTGAAGCAGGGCTTTTACAAATAAATTTTACAAATGAATTACAAATGCAATATTTTCTTGCTTTTTGGTAAAAAATATAGTACAA
>JAGAHK010000066.1 GCA_017627115.1 Bacillota bacterium
AACCGCGTTTTCGCCGAGGAGAAAAACTTGATTTTTCAAACCTTACAGGCATCAAGTGACAGCTTGCTGGCGCGCAGTATGACTGCGAAATTGGCGAAAAACCTGTTTTTCGCCAGAGGCTGTCGCAATGCAACAGCCTCTTTTTTATGCCAAAAATTTAATTCCAAGGATAAGAATGAATAAAAGACCCGCAATGATCTTTGTATATCTGCCAAGCTGACCTTCAAGCGAACGTCCCTTGTTCTTGTCCCAATATGTCTGTGCGCCGCCGCCCATGCCGCCGATAGCACCCGTAAGACCCGATGCGTTCTTCGACTGCAAAAGTATAATGCCGATAAGCGCAACACATAAAACCATAATAACTACGCCTGCAATAATAAAACCGATACTCATTACCAAGCACCTCCTTTGCCGAAATTTACGGAAACGCTGTTTTAATAAGCATTCCCTTATATAAATATGTTTTATTCATAACACTAAATGTCAGTATATCATAAGGCGTGAAGAATTGCAAGTTTTTTTTGAGATTTTTTTGCATTTGCGCGTTATTTCTGAAAATTTGTGAAAACTGCCGATGTCTTTACGGTTTATGCCCAGGGGTCGTCCGCCGCAGGCACCCTTATATCCGAAAGGTAGGTTATCTGCCACAAAAACCACTGCTCGCCCTTTTTACGCAGTGTTACAGGGCGTTCATTATCCGCGCCCGACGATTTTAAATAAAGGGTCGCATAACCCTCGTTGGTGTAGGAATAGGGGTTGTCGCTTACGGTTATGGTGTAAGGCAGGGTCGGTGTGTAATTGTTCTGCGGTGACGAACCCTCAAAAAACGAAAACGGCTTGTAATACTTGCCCGCAAGCCTTTCACGCAGAAACTGAATATCATAGTTTGAAAGCGGCTGCGGCCCTTTAAGGAAATTTATCATATCTATCGCCGCCTGTGCATCCTTTTCGTATTGGCAAAAAGCCAGCACGGAAAGCGCAGCCGCAGCAAACGGACTTGTCAGTGCAGCCTCGGGCAGAGCCGCCATTTCCGCCGCACTCGCAGGTACAGCCCCGAAGGTGAATGTTTCTTTTTTCATTTGAATACCTCCTATCTCGTTATGTATCATATTTATAGTAAACGACAAAAGTCTTTGGACTTTAGGCGTGCGAGGAGCGGACAAAGTCCGCAAACCTTACAGACTTGCAAGTGTATCTTTGATGCACGCAGACAAGTCTGCCAATTGGCGAAAAACCTGTTTTTCGCCAGAGGGTGGAGCTTAATGCGACACCCCCTTACTATAATCATAACATTTACATATACGGGTGTCAATAACGGAAATAAATTGAGTTTTCCCGTAATATGATAAGTGACCCTGTCATTTATCAACAAGCCGTCTTGCCTGTATGCCCCTGTCATACGGGTGTTTCAGTTTTTTCATCTCCGTTATGTAATCGGCTTTTTCGCACAGATATTCATTGGGGTCTCTGCCCGTCAGCACCACTTCAAGCGTTTCGGGCTTGTTTTCGATAAAATGTTCAAGCGTTTTTTCGCTTAAAAAGCCCACATTAACCGCATCAAGCACCTCATCAAGTATAAGCAGGTCATAGTCCGCCGCATTTTTGCAGACATTTTCAAAAAGTTCCGTGTAGTATTCTGCGGCTGCCCTCTTCTCCTCCTCATTCATTCGGAAAGTGAATTTTATATTTTCGGGACAGGGCGAAACGCTGACGTTTTCAAGATTTTTAAGGCAGAAATTTTCGCAGCTTTCGCCGTCTTTGAGAAATTGGCAGAACAGAACCTTTCCGCCGCCGCCGACACAGCGCACCGCAAGCCCGACTGCTGCCGTTGTTTTGCCCTTGCCGTCACCGCAGTAAATATGTATAAGTCCGTTTTTCATAATATCAGCTCCTTGTGTAAATACAGCATTTTTGAAATTACTTTAAGTAAAGACCGTTTTGTTTTATTTTACCACAAAGGCAAGGTTTACGTCAAATATACAATATGTGAGTTTTTGAAAAGGGCAGATCGGTTTTGCGTTACTGTTTTGCTGCCGTAACCCCTACACCACGCATCGCGCGGTCCCCCTCCCCTGATCGCTTCGCTAAAGGGGAGGCAAGGCTAATGCAACGCCGCACACGATTTCCCTCCTGCTAAAGCGGCCGCAAATATTAAGACTTTCTTAAACTATCGCGCAGCGGCTTGTTTATGTACCGTTTTATATGGTATTATTTAGGGGAAATACAACGAACGATTTTTTCCGAAACATTGGAGGATGACAAATGCGAAAAGCCCAAATTTTTTATGATATTTTGCTTGCGGTCGGTATAATGCTTATAATTTGCGGTATCGGCACGCTGTTTTTTGCAAACTACACGGCAGGCAATCTTGTGCTTGTGATGATGGGGTTTGTGCTGATGAGTTTAAGGTTTATGCCGCAGAAGAAATGGGCGAAAATATATAAAGCCCTTGTTTTTACGGGCTTTGCGGTGTTTTTTGCAATAACTGCGATAATCATTTTCGCAAGACCGCCAAAAGCCGATACAAAGGTCGATGCGGTGATAGTGCTGGGCTGTGCGGTGGTAGGCGACAGACCGAGCAACACCATGGTTGCGCGCACGAATGCCGCATATGAATACTACAAGCAAAACCATGATGCGATATTTGTTGTATCGGGCGGAAAAGGTCCGCAGGAAAATATAAGCGAGGCTTCCGCAATGGAAAAACTGCTTATTTACAAGGGTATACCCGAGGAAAAGATATATATTGAGGATAAGGCGTCAAGTACGACGGAAAATTTCAGATATTCAAAGGAAGTGCTTGACAGGCATTTTGATAAAAAGCCGTATACTGCGGCATTTGTGACCAATGATTTCCACTGCTACCGTGCAGGCAGGCTTGCAAAACTGAACGGATTTGATGATATAGCCTGCGTGCCTGCCGAAACGCCGAAAAGCGCAGTTATACTGTGCTACGCAAGGGAAGTTTTGGCAGTGATAAAAATGTGGGTATTCGGAAATTAAAGGAGTTGTCACAAACTCCGCCTATGCGCCCCAATGTTCGGGGTCGCCCCACTCGCAGATCAGGCCGCCGTATACCGTGCGCAGTTTTTCATCGCTGTATACATCGAATTTCTGCTGTTTATACTCCACATTCACGTAATTTATGCCAAAGAGTTTATCGCCCATGCTCTCCTTCATCTCATAGATATATTTCATCGTTTTCATTGCATCATAGGTGTGGTAGCTGTGGTCCCTGC
>JAGAHK010000067.1 GCA_017627115.1 Bacillota bacterium
CTTCTTCTGCGGCAGCTGTTCTGAAAGTAACCTCTGCACAGGGGATACCGCCTGCAACAAGAGCCTTTGCAAGAGGAACTGCCTTGTCAGCATCATTGATAACAACAACGGGTACAATACCGATTGCGCTTAATTTTTTTAAAACTTCATTCATTGTAATGAACTCCCTTCACTTTAGAATTGATAATTTGATTTTAACATTTATGTTTCAATAAGTCAATAAAGAAAACAAAATTTTGTAATATTTTTGTAAAATAAGTTTGAGGGATTTTTAATGCAATTTTTTGCGGGATATGTTATACTGTAAATATACTGTGTAAATTATTTATCGGAAAACAAAAACAAATACATAAATGACTATGGCTAAAATACGACTTGACAAATTCATCTGCGACTGCACATCATATACGCGCAGTCAGGCAAAAAAGCTTATACGCGGCAAGAAAGCAAGAGTATCGGGCAGCATCATCACCGACGAGAGTTTCAAAGTTGACGAGGACTGCGCCGATGTTGTGCTGAACGGCGAAATAATAAGCCCCGAAAAGTACATATATATCATGCTGAACAAACCCGCAGGCGTTGTTTCCGCAACAGCGGATGCACAGCACAAGACCGTGCTTGACCTTTTGGACGGCGAATATGCAAACAGAGGGCTTTTCCCCGTAGGCAGGCTCGATATAGACACCGAAGGTCTGCTTATACTCACTAATAACGGCGATTTTGCACATAACACGCTTTCGCCTAAAAAACACGTTGAAAAAACGTATATTGCAAAAGTCGGCGGATATACTTATACCAAGGAGAGCAAAGAACGCTTTGAAAGCGGCATTGAGCTTGCGGACGGCTATAAATGCCTGCCTGCCGCAACGGAGCTGATCTCGCAGACAGACGGGGTATGCGAGATCAAAATAACAATAAATGAAGGTAAATTTCATCAGATAAAGAAAATGTTTGCCGCAGAGGGCGGAAAAGTTGAATATCTGAAACGAATATCTTTCGGAGAGATAAAGCTTGACAAAAGCCTAAAAAGCGGTGAATACAGGCTTTTTGATGCCGAAGAGCTGAAATATGCGGCAAAAAAAGCCAAAGGAGATCAATATTTTGGTTTTATGTAATTTTAAGAGTTTTTAAAGGAGTTTTAATGAAAACAAAAATACTTATACCTGTTTTGATAGCAAATTCAATACTGTCTTTTACGGGCTGTGCGCAGAGAGAAAACCTGCTGCCGCCCGTGACAAATACTGCGCCCGCCGAGATACAGACCGAAAATATTACCGAGATCACGGCAGCTGCGGACACGGAAGAGCAGATTGCAAAAGCAGAGACACAAGCCGTTTCTTCCCGTGATTTCAGCGAGATGATAACCGTAAACGGCAGCGAGGAATTTTTTGCCCTGCTGCGTGAGGCGCGTGACGATCTTGTGCCCGAAATGCAGCTGAAGATCACAAATTATTCCGATGAGTTTTACGATATAAACAATTTTGAAAAAGGCAAGTACACCCTTATATCAAAGGGCAAACGCTGGGGAAATGTCGCGCATATGACCTACACCTTTGAATACAGCGAAAGCTATGCAATAACGCGCGCCATTGAAGAACCGCGGCTTATGCAGCGTTTGTCACCGCATCAGCAAAGTACCGTAACACAGCTTAAAAACTTACAGACCTCGCTGGTAAACGACAGTATGAGCGATTACGAAAAGGAACTTGTACTGCACGACTATCTTGTAAAAAATTACTTCTATGACACCACTGCCACGGAAGACGGAGAAGTACGCGAAAGTGCGACCAATATATCGGATTTTCTGAACACGCATACAGGGGTTTGTGAAGCTTATGCCTATACGTTCAAGGCCCTTTGCAATATGAGCGGCATAGAGTGTCACGTTATATCGGGAACGCTTGAGGGTGTCGGTCATGCGTGGAACCTTGTAAAGATAGACGGCGACTACTACCACGTTGATGTTACCGCAGACGACCCCCTGCCCGATGAGCCGAACCACGCTTTCCACACCTATTTCAACCTTACCGATGCACGCATACAGCGCACGCATATTCTTGACAACAAGTGGTATGAATGCAATAACACACTGTATGATTATTTTGTTTACAACAAGCTTTCGGTCAGCAATGCAGGAAGTTTCAAGGCACTTGTGGAACGCGGTCTCTCCGAGGGAAAAACAACGATAGTTTTCAGAGCGCAGAATTATTACGTAAATGATGACGATATCAATTCCGCATTGATGTACAAAGGTTTTTCGTCATATGTTATCGCAGGTGATATGAATGACCCGAACGGCGATTTTGAATTAAGACTTTCAAGATAAAAAGGGCTGTCGCATTAAAAATCAACTTGAAAATCAGCGATTAAGCCCCTTTTAACAGTTTTATTAACATTATCAGCGCCGCAGGCTTAAATCCGCAGGCGGAAACCGCGTTTTCGCCGAGGAGAAAAACTTGATTTTTCAAACCTTACAGGCA
>JAGAHK010000068.1 GCA_017627115.1 Bacillota bacterium
GAGAGATTTTTCCCCGAACATAAAATTCGCTTCATTGCCGTAAATGATAATATAGACACCGATAATCTCAAAAGCAATGACAGCCTTATGATATGCCTTAAAAATATCATAAATGAAGCCTATGCTTTGGATATAGGCAAGAAAATAAAGACACAGGCAAGACAGGCTATGCGTGAGGGGCAATATGTAAGTGCAAGACCGCGTTACGGCTATCTTAAAGACCCAAACGATTGCCATAAGCTGATAGTCAATCCCGAAACCGCACCCGTAGTAAAAATGATTTTTGAATGGTTTGTGGGCGGTATGTCAACAACAGAAATTTGCTTAAACCTTACTGAAAAGAATATTCTCACACCCAGCATATATGGCTATAATAAAGGCTATATTACTTCCAAGAAATCTGTTGGACAAAACAGTTGGACGAGCCGTACTGTCAGGAATATCCTTGAACAGGAAATATATACGGGTAAGCTGGTACAGGGTAAGACCGACACAATAGCGCATAAACAGACTCCAAGGGATAAAAGTGAGTGGATCATTGTTGAAAATACCCACGAAGCAATTATATCGCAGGAATTGTTTGATAAGGCACAGGTGCGACTGGCTTTATTAAAGAATAAACATTCACAAAAGACATCAACACCATATACAGAAAATCTTTTTAAAGGTAAAATATACTGCGGTCACTGCGGCAGGGCATTAAACAGACACAAGGATTGCCGTTCGGGTAAATATCACTTTTGCTGTCTTACCAATCAAAGATATAAACGCGGCGGCTGTGAAAATGGTATCATCTACGAAAATGAATTATTGCAAGTGATAATGGCATCACTAAAAGCACAAGCAAGTGTATTGATTGAAAACAAGAATATACTTTCCACTTCTATGCAAGACCAAACCAAAAACACCGAGATCACTGCGGAAATAAAGAGATTAAAAACATACATATCCCAAAATCAAAACTTTTTAAGCAGTTTGTATGAAAATCTGGTAAACGGGATAATATCACCCGAAGAATATCAAACAATGCGCAGGGATTACGGTGATAAAATTTCGGATGCTGTTAAAAAAATGCACGATGCCGAAAACAAGAAAAAGGCTTTTGAACAGGAATATAACCGTTACCAAGAAATGGACAGGGCTTTGGAATTGTTGTTTGACAGCGGCAAATTTACAAAGGAGATAATCGACAAACTTATTTCCAAAGTAGTAATATACAAGGGAAAACGTGTAGAAATAACCTATAACTTTGAAAACGAATTTGAAAGCGAGGTGCAAACAAATGGCTAAATATGTTGTTGCCCTGTATCTGCGGTTATCTATCGAAGATACAAAGGTCGAAAGTATGAGTATAGAATCACAAAGGCTGTTATTAAACAAATATGCCGAAAATCTTGCCGAAGATGTTAAGATAATCGAATATGTTGATAACGGTTACAGTGGCACAAACTTTGAAAGACCTGCGGTGCAGGAACTTTTGACGGATGTACAGAATTATAAAATAAACTGTATATTGGTAAAGGATTTTTCAAGGTTTGGGCGAAACAGTATCGAGGTGGGATATTTTACACAGCAAATATTTCCACTGTATAATGTCAGATTTATTTCCGTATCGGACTGCTTTGACAGTGCCGAACACAAAGGCGATACGGGCGGTATGGAAGTTGCGTTTAAATATCTTGTAAATGAGTATTACAGCCGCGATCTTTCCATGAAAACAAAATCAGCCAAGTATACAAAAATGCGGC
>JAGAHK010000069.1 GCA_017627115.1 Bacillota bacterium
AGGTGTCGGCTCCGCTCCCAATGCCTCCGCTTCCGCAAAAGTCTCACATCCTGCAAAACAGGGCCTTGTGCAGACACTTTCGGTCTATATAGATACTTTGCTTTTATGCACTGCAACTGCACTTATGTGCCTTTCGAGCGGCGTTGAAAGAAGTGAAGCCGTTTCGGGCGCACTCTATGTTCAAAATGCAATATCAACAGTGTTCGGCTCTTTAGGTCCCGTTTTCATAACCGTGGCTATGGTGCTTTTTGCATTTACGACCTTGCTGGGCAACCTTTATTATGTGAACAACGCTCTTGTTTTTCTTAACAAAAAGAAAGAACCTACCGAAAAATTTATGAGGATATTTCATATAGTCTGCGTTTTTGTTATCTTTATCGGTGCGATAATACCTATGAATTCCGCATGGGCTATGGCGGATATAACAATGGGCGGTATGACGCTTATCAACCTTCCGTCTTGTATGATATTGGGCAAGGTTGCTATAGATACACTCAAAGACTATGAAAAACAGAAAAAAGAGGGCAAAAACCCCGTGTTCTTCGGAAGAGATATCGGTCTTGAAGAAAGTGAACTTGAATATTGGAAATAAAAGAATGAGTTTATGCAAAACATCAAAGCAATCATAACCACCCGTCCAACGGGTGGTTATGATTGCTGTTATTATCCGAAAACAGCCTTGCATGGTTATGAAATTATTGATAATTCCAGCCCCAGCCGCTGTAATCGCCTATATCCGAAACGGCAAAGTTAACAAGCGAAAACCTGTGTGTCGGATAAACATCGCCTGTTTCTTTATCTACAAGAGCGCCCGAGCTGTTGTTTGAGAATATCTCAACATACCAGAAATGTCCCATATCGGTAACTTTACCTTCAAAAGCTCCGAGGTTGGGGAAGAAATCGGCAAAATTCTCTCTTGTAAGACCCGTGGTGTCAATGCCGAGTATGCCTTGTATCGGTTCTTTCATAGAGGGCATAAAGTCCTCAAAGTATCTTTTTTCAACTATAGTTCTTGCATCTTCTTCGGTAACTTTTGTCCTTATCTTGCTGTCAACTGTAATAAAGCGTGTATCTTCCGCAAGTTCGGGAATATAGCCGACTTCCGCACCGAAAGCTGCGGAGATAGCCCTTAAAGGTACATATGTGAGTGAATTTATTATCTCCGCAGGGCTGCTTATTTCTTTTTCTTTGCCGTTTACCGTGATAAAGCCTGCGCCTATAGTGCATTTTATGTCAAGACCGTCCTTGCTTATGCTTACAGTCTTTGTTTCGCCGTCCCAGGCAACATCTGCTCCGAAGTTTTCGCTTATTATCCTTAAAGGAACAAGGGTGGTGCCGTTTTTTATGACTGCATCGGCATCGCGTACAGCCGTACCGTCGATATAGAGTACAACGGCAGGCGCTTTGGTCTCTTTTACGGTGCCGTCCCTGTAGAGTATCTCCATATCACCCTGAAAGCCCGATACTTCGATAAAAGGATCGGCCGCAAAAACATTGGTCGTAAATAAAAGGGCGCACATAAAACCCGCAAATAATTTTTTCATAATTCCGCCTCCTTATTTGTTTTTGAAAAATTCTTCTATATCAGCCCATTTTGCATTAACGGAACCCTGTGCAAAGAAAGGTTTTCCGCCGCCGCGTCCGCTGAGAGCGGTGTTCATTTCCTTTACAAGTGCTTTAAGGTCGCCGTCTTTTTGGGCAACAGCATATTTATAGCCGTTTTCGTCATCACCCGAGAATACACAGCACATACCGCTGTTCTGTTCGATAAGGGCAGCAGCAAGCTTACGTACATTGTCGGGCGTGAAATTCGGCTGATTTATAAGTGTCGTTGTTTCAATGCCTTTGTATTTATCGGCTATAATACTTATTGCATTATTCTCTGCCGCCGAAAGCTTTATTTTGAGCTGCTGGTTCTCGTCAAGCAATCTTTCGACCGCCGCCGATGTTTCAAATACCTTTGCCGAGAGCAGGGCGGATATTTTCGAGTTTTCGTCAACAGCTTTTGCTATGTATTCATAGGCGCGTTTGCCGCTCAGCATCTCTATGCGCACGCCCTCGTGAAATTTCTGCACAGATATCAGTTTTACAAAGCCTATCTCCGAAGTCGTTTCTACATGTGTTCCGCAGCAGGCACAGGTATCACCGTTGGGGAAACGCACTATACGCACCTCGCCCGTGAGTTCTTTTTTGCTGCGGTACTGCATTTCTTTGAGTTCTTCGGGTGACGGATAAAGTATTTCCGCCTTGTGGTTTTCCCATATATAATCGTTTGTCTGTGCTTCTATTTCACGCAGTTCATCCTTTGTTATCTCACCGTCAAGGTCTATGGTTATCATCTCTCCGCCAATGTGGAAACCGACATTGTTATATCCGAAGCGCCTGTTTATAAAGCCGCTTACCAGATGTTCGCCCGAGTGCTGCACCATAAGGTCAAAACGGCGCTCCCAGTCGATAATGCCGTGAACTTCCTCACCGACAGCGATCTCCTCTTTTGTGTAATGAACTACATCTTCGCCTTTTTCCTGAACATCCGTAACTTTAATGCCGTTTATCGTGCCGAGATCGCAGGGCTGACCGCCGCCCTCGGGATAAAACGCCGTTTTATCGAGTACAATGCAAAAGCCTTTTTCCGTTTGTTCACATGATACGACTTTTGCATCGAATTCTTTGATGTAAGCCGACTTGTAATAAAGTTTTTCAGTCATTTTCTTTTACCTCTGTTTCGCTTTTTGGTGTGTATACCATGCAGTCCGTTATTATCTTCTGTACCTTTTGCGGAAGTTCTTTTATCTCCTCTTTGGTAAGGTCTTTCGTTTCGATAAGGGGATGCACTGTTATATTGACGTCCGCAGGACGAACATGGTTTTTGGGATTGCCTTCTATTATTCTGTAGGTACCGTCCATGGTTATGGGTATTATCGGCACTTTCGCTTTTATTGCAGGTTTGAAACTGCCCGCTTTGAATTCGCGCACGGGTTTGCCCTTGCTGCGTGTGCCTTCGGGGAAAATGACCATATTATAGCCTTTTTTCAAAAGTTCTATGGTATCGAGTATGACCTGCATGGATTGTTTTATATCGCTCCTGTCCATAAATTGGCAGTGTATACGCATCATCCAATAGCCGAGAACAGGTACTTCGCCGAGCTCTTTTTTTGCCACAAAGCCTTTGTTTGTGGGCAATGTGCCGAGGATAGCGGGAATATCAAAGTTGCTCTGATGATTTGCAACGAACAAAACCGTCCTGTCAAGAGGGATATTCTCAATGCCCTTGACTTTTATCCTTGCACCCGATTGTTTTATACGTCTTTGCGCCCAACCGCGTATAAGACCGCCTGCAAGATCGTTATACTCCTGAAATTTTCCTTCTTTTTCAAGTTTTTCAAATCCGGAGCTTGGAGCCAAAAAGCACAGTTTCAGCAGTCCGAAGCCCAATCCGAGGTTGTACCTTAAAGTTCTTAACATTTTTTGTCTCCTTTTTTTAAAAAAAGTCTTTTTATATTTCCAAAAGTATGATATAGTATATATTAGGAGTATATTTAAAAAATATACAACGGTGTTTTACCACCCGAATATAATTATAATGCTTTTTTGAAAAAAAAACAAGACATAAGGGGGAATTTTTTATGTTACCTATCGAAGCATGGATGAAACTGTGTAAATTGATGAAGAAAAACGAAATGTATCAGCTCAAGACATTTACTGTTTTGGGGCATCCGTCGCTGCAGTATTATGCCATGATGGACGATAACGAAAATCTTGTTTTTTACGGCGAACCCAAAATGGGCGGCTTAAAACTTGCCGAACCTATAATAATGGGCAAGACCGAGTTTGTAAATCTTTTTCCGCTTTATTTCAGCAAAGAACTTTTTGCCCCAAAATATGCGGATATTATCCCCGATGCTCCTTTTATCTTTCCGCTGATAGACCACTTTATCGTTCATCAGCAGGATTTCCTCGAGGCTGACGAGTTTGTTGAAGATAAGCCCAAGGAAGAGGAAGAAGAACTCAATGTTCAAAATCACGATGATGACCATTTAAGAGCAAGAAACAGAAATAAATGATAATTTGGCGGTGTATGAGCTATGAAAGAACGCGAAATTGCGCTTTATGCCATAATTGACATTCTCAATGAAAAGGCGTATAACAATATCGTTTTAAGAAAAGTCCTTACCAAGAACAAGCATTTGTCTATGGTACAGAGAGCTTTTATTACCGAGCTTGTAAACGGCACACTGCGCAATAAGATAAATATTGATTATATAATAGGGCTGTATTCCAGAACGCCTATCGAAAAAATGAAGCCGCTTATCCTCAACAATATACGTATAAGCGTATATCAGATAATCTATATGGATAAAGTACCCGACAGCGCCGCCATAAATGAGGCGGTCGAGCTGACCAAGAAGAGGGGC
>JAGAHK010000070.1 GCA_017627115.1 Bacillota bacterium
ATATTCATTTACCCACTTTATCACTCTCGGATGGGAGCGGTGGTTTTTGCTGAGTTCAAGGCAATGCTCGGCCATCAGCTTTTTGACATGCTTATACACGGAAATATCGGCACCGCGAAAACGGTATATACTCTGCTTGGGATCTCCCACCACAAACAGTGTACTGTCGGGATTTGACTCTGCAAGCGTATATATCATATCTACCTGTATATCATCCGTATCCTGAAACTCGTCAACATAATAATAGGAATATCTGTTTGCAAAAAATTTCCTTGCCTCTTCATTTTCGCAAACAAGTTTTTTTGCCTTAACAAGCAGGTCGTTATTTGTGATAAAATTGCCCTGTTCCTTTTTATATTTACGATATTCATTCACGGCATCAAGTATAATGCTTATCATCTCGTTGTATAAGCAGGCGCGTATAAACTTTATTTTTTCGCCGAAGCCCCGTTTTTCAAACTCCGACCATATTTTTTCTTCCAGTTCCGCTTGGATATCTTCCTTTTTCTTTCCAATACCCTTTTTTAAATCACCTGCTTTAAATGCACTTATCTTATTTAATATCCGACCCGTATTTATCATTGTGCAAAAAGCAGAAAACACCTCATGCAGCTTGGATGATGATGCTTCGGCAGCTTCGGCATATGTATAAAACTCTTTTATGGTATAATTTGAATAATTTGAATCTTTTAACTCCGCCGCACTGCTGACAACAACCGGTTTCTTAACATATTCCATTATTGCCGCATTCAATTCCTTATAAATTATCGGCAATGCGTCGTTACAGCATTCCCGCATGAGTTCTGCCGCCATTTTTGCGGAATACTCGGTTTCCTTTCCCTTTGCATCATAAAGATAAACTATATTATCCGGATTTTCGCCGGCATCACAAAATCCTTTTTTTAAATTATTTTTTAATGTACTCGGTTTAAACACCTGATACAGCTCCTGCCTTTTTTTCGGCGGGATATTTTTTATCTGCCCATCCAAAAAATCAGCCTGTATTTGTTCCAGCTCCTCAGCCTCCACAAGCCTTGCATCCAGACGCAGATCGGTCAAAAAGGCTTTTTCAATAAGCAGCTTATAGCAAAAACTGTGTATTGTGGATATGGTCATAAGGTCAATTACTTCCAGTGCTTTTTTAAGGCATTTTTCTTCGTCACTGCCCTTTTGAGCCTTGCCTACTTCCTCGCGCAGCTTTTGTACAATGCGGCTGTAAAGCTCCTCCGTTGCCTTGTTTGTAAAGGTTATTACCACAAATTTTTCGGGCGAAGCACCCTCCTTCAGCTGATTTATTATTCTTTCAACAACAAGCGTGGTTTTGCCTGCGCCTGCGCCTGCCTCAACAAACATATTCTCCTTTATTTGTGTTCTTATTGCATTCCTGTTGGCGTGATCATCTATAATATTCATTTTTTATTACCTCCTTCGGGCAATATTTTTTATAGCTGCAATACTTGCAGTTCCGCTTATCCTTGGGTAAAAAATCGTTTTTAAGCAAAGCGCGTATGATAATATCCGACGGCTCGCTCTCAAAGAACAATATATTTGTCTCGACTTTTTTGTCGGGCTGCGCAGGCGAAACGTATGTAAACTTATCGACCTTTTGTCCCCGCTTTTCCAGCGCATACGGATATATAATGTGCTGACAGTTTTCGTTTCCTTTCACCTTTTCTTCAACATTATCTATATTACCTGTCTTATAATCGACAATTTCTGCTGTACCGTCTGTGCGGAAATCCACCCTGTCTATAAAGCCTTTTTTTATTTTTAGCTTATAATTCTCGCCATTACTGCCGCTAATATCCATTTCAAAGTTGGCAATTTCCTCTTCCGTAAGACATTTTTCAGGCACATAGCCTTCTGCAAAAT
>JAGAHK010000071.1 GCA_017627115.1 Bacillota bacterium
AAACGACATTTAAAAATGTCCTTTACTATAACCCTGCGGGGCATGCACACGACTGCGTACAAGGAATAAAGCCGCTTTGCGGCTCGCAGTCGGCGCAAGTAAACGCCCAAAGTCCAAAGACTTTTGTCGTTTACTATAATAAAACACCGTAAAAGCTCGTTTGGTGTTGAAAGTCGGCAATGTACCGACAACAAAATATTGTATCATTTTATCGTGTATAATACAAGAGCCAAATTGCCCGTTTTCAGTCTTTTCTTAATTTCACCACGGCGGCTGCCTTTTTTCTGTTTGCATCCGCCATATCGGCATAGTGCTTTCTTGTGGTGTTTACATCACTGTGACCCAGCACGTCCGCCACAAGGTAAATATCGTCGGTAGCCTGATAAAGATTTGTACCGAAAGTGGAGCGCAGTTTATGCGGCGTTATCTTTTTTATGCTCGTTATAAGCGAGGAATACTTTTTCACAAGCTTTTCCACGCTTCTTACACCTATCCTTTTGCGCTGCATAGACAGAAAAAGCGCATCTTCGTGCCCCGGCAGGGCAACAGTCTCGTGCCGCACAACAAGGTATTTCTGGAGTGCTTCCTCGACTTCTTCGCCGAAATATATAAACTGCTCCTTGCCGCCTTTACGCATGATGATAAGGGCGTTGTTCTCGAAATCAATATGCTGCATATCTATGCCGACACATTCGCTCACACGCATACCCGTGCCAAGCAGCAGGGTGATGAGGGCGGCATCGCGCAGCTTTGTAAAATCGTGATATTTTGCCTGCCTGTCGGTGAGCCCCTCGCCGCTGTCAACAACATCGAGCAGCTTTGCCACCTCGTCCGCTTCAAGGCGTATTATGCTTTTTTCGTGTATCTTCGGGTTATTTATAAGCTCCGTGGGGTTTGCGGAGAGCATCTCCGCCTGATAATAAAATTTGAAAAGCTTTCTTATTGCCGAAAGCTTGCGGCTTATGCCCCTGTCGTGGTTAAAAGTCTCGACAGTTACGTTTTTTTCCGTCTTGGTCTCAAAATCGCGTATATAGTAGGTCAGATAGTCCGAATAGCGGTTCAGCACACGCGCATCGACACGGCGCAGATCGTCTATGGTAAACTGCGTTATGTCAGTCGGAAAATCCTTTTCCTCGTTTGCAAGGTAGCCGAAAAATACCTTTATGTCACGGGCATAGCTCAACCGTGTTTTTGCCGAAACATCGGTATTCAAAAAAATAAAAAAATCCTCCAGAAAATCGGGCAGACCCTTGCGGAACTCCCTCAATTCCAATATCATTTTTTTCTCCTGTTCGCTGTGATATGCAAATTCCATTCTCTCACCTTCTTATTCTTCGGGGGTATCGGTGCTTTTCCTGCGCGGGTTCGAGTCCGAAACTTTCCAGCCGTTAAGCCCCGCACGCTGTATCGCGCCGAATATCTTGCTGTCAAAACAATCGAATTTTTTGCGGTATTCGTGTACCATATTTTTCATTTCCTCGCGCTTGGTGTTGCCGTCTGCGGGGCATTTGTTCTTTACAACGGGCAGGGAATACCTGCGCGCAAAGCCCTTTACATCCGCCTCGGGCGCATAAACGAGCGGACGGATGCTTGTTATTTTCTTGCGGTCAAGGTAGGTCACGGGTGCAAAACAGCTTATCCTGCCCTCGTAAAACAGCGACATAAGCATGGTCTCGACCACATCATCACGGTTGTGACCCAAAGCTATTTTGTTGCAGCCGAGTTTCTCGACCATATCGTTGAGTGCGCCTTTGCGCATCTTGGCACAGAGCGAACAGGGGTTTTTCTCCTTGCGCGCATCAAAAATTATCTCGCCTATATCGGTATGTACAACGGTGTAGTTTACATTATAACTGCGGCAGTATTCCTCAACGGGCGAAAAATCCATACCCTCAAAACCGAGATCAACACTTATCGCTTCCAGCTCAAAATGTTTCGGGTAAAACCTGCGCAGCGTGCTTAAAGCCGCTATCAGCGCAAGACTGTCCTTGCCGCCCGAAACGCCTATTGCAATGCGGTCTCCCTCTTCTATCATGTTGTAATCTTCAACTGCACAGCGCACATAGCTCAACAGCCTTTGTATCTTCATAAAACCACTCCGTAATGCTTGAATTTGCTTATATTCGTTTAAAGAATGCTAAAAAACGAGTTTTTTTATTCTCTTATCTGTTCACACATTCGACGCAAAATCTTCGATTTTCCGTCAATGAACAGGGTCGAGCCTAAAAAGCAAGCTTTTTATTCTCTTACCTGTTCACGTAATCTCCGCAAAATCTCCGATTTTGCGATGAACAGGGTCGAGCCTAAAAAGCAAGCTTTTTATTCTCTTACCTGTTCATATTATACCATTGTTTGCTTTTTTTCAAGCAACGGAATAAAACAGCAACATAATTGATATATTTCGGTAATATATTTATAATATAAAAGTAATATAAAAACGCTTTACTTTTTGCTTAAAATGTTATATTATGGAATTGATATATAATTAATGGGTATATCCGAATTAATAATTATATAGTAAACGACATTTAAAAATGTCCTTTACTATAACCCTGCGGGGCATGCACACGACTGCGTACAAGGAATAAAGCCGCTTTGCGGCTCGCAGTCGGCGCAAGTAAACGCCCAAAGTCCAAAGACTTTTGTCGTTTACT
>JAGAHK010000072.1 GCA_017627115.1 Bacillota bacterium
TCTATTGCCGAATCCTCAAAAAGACCCAGAGCGATACCCGGCTCCACATCCCTGAACACAGCATTTTCACTTATAATAAGCGGTCTTGTGTGTCCTGCGTTGGCATAGACGAGCCTGCCTGTTTTTATTTCGAGCACTGCCACAAAAGCCGTCACGAACAGTTCCTCGGGGTTCAGAGCACAAAGGCTGTCGTTTACGGTATTGAGCGCGGAAGCGGGATCGAACCCCTCCCGCAGATGTTCTCTTAACATAGTCTTTGTGGTCACCATAAAAAGCGCGGCACCGATACCCTTGCCCGAAACATCGCCGACGGCAACACATATTTTGCCGTTATCCACCCTAAAACAATCGTAAAAATCTCCGCCTACCGATCTTGCGGGGTCGGATAAGGCAAAAACCTCAAACCGTCCGCCCGGGATATGCGTTTGTGCGGGCACTATGCCGTATTGTATACGCCTTGCCACATCCAGCTGTGTTTTTGTAGACTCTCGCTCCACCGCATCATTCGTTATGCGTTTAAGGTTCTCGAGGGTATCTGCGGTCATTTTATCGATAGATCTTGCAAGTACGCCTATCTCGTCGGTATTTTTTATAAGTGAGCAAAGCGGTTTTTCGGGTGCACTGGTCTCCCTGGCAAACCGCTCCGCCTCCTCGGTTATTATGCTTAAAGGCTTCAGTATACGTTTGTGGAGGAAAATGCCGTATGAAAAAGTCAATACTAAAATAAAAGCAAGCATGGCCTTGCCCGTGACACTTGCAAAAAATCTCTTGATCTTGTCCAATTCGTCCATGGGCTTTTCGACACACAGTATGCCCGTGACCTTGCCATCGTATTCTACAGGCACAAGTTCCGTTATATGCGAGCCCGTTACAAGAAAGCCTTTGTTACGGATAACCGTCACAGAATCGACCTTTTTTTCAAAAAGCTGCCTGTAGGCATTTTCGTAATCGACATTTGTGGTCAGCTTGTGGTAGCCTACAGGCCAGCATTCGTAGCTGTAATTGCTGTTTATTGTACTTAACACATTGGTTATACTTTTGTAATCGCTGCTGGGGATTATAACATATATTATTGTCACATTCTGCGTATCGCAAAGGGTCTGCATATCCTCGAGGATCATTTTGTAGTCCTCGCCGCTGCCCTCGGTTTCAATATATTCCTCAAGTTTTGAAGCGTCAATATATGAAACCCCCGTCATCGCCGTCCTGTAGGCACTTTCGGCATACCTGTCAAACAATACATTTGCAAATGAAACATATGCTATCTGCTCCGATATGAGAAAAACAAGCATAAGCACGATAAAAATACTTGCCAACATCGATATTGCCAATTTTGACTTTATACGGTACATATACACAACTCCTTCTGCCGCGATCCTCCCTTGTACGATCGCTTTATCTTATATCAAGCTTCTTATCAAAGCCCGTCATTTTAAAAACCTGCATTATTTCGGGCGAAACATTGACAAGTTTTAAATTTCCGCTCATTTTTTTGTGTGCGGCAACTATCTGCCTGAGCCCCGCAGAAGATGTATATTCAAGCCCTGACAAATCAAGCGTAAGTGCCTTTACATCCGCCTCGAGATTTCCCAACACTGCCGCAAACTCCTGCGAAGTTTCCGTATCAAGCCAGCCTATCGGCTTTATAACTGCTTCTTCACCGTTTACAGTTTTCTCTATCGTCATTTTTATCATCCTTTCTATGTTCGTCTTTAGATAGATCCATACTATAATTTTAACATATTCCACTCTGTAAGTCTAATACTATTTTAAAAAATGACTGACATATCTTAGGAAACGCTGATTTCAAAATATCTCCTCATTTTTCGTAATAAAAAAGCAAGCACCTTTGTCGGTAACTTGCTTAGTAGTGTTGTTATTCTTGTCATTAAAGGGATGTTGGTTGAAAAGTTAACATATCGCTTTTCCAAGAACCATACTATCAGAAAACCAACACACCAACCAACCCATTTGTAAGTGTCTTTGGCCATTTTTGCACCATCTACCAACAGTTTGCCAGCTTCGTCATAATCCACCGGATAGGACTTAAATGCTGCAAATACAGCAACAGCAACAGAGATAGCGATACCGACAAACTTGCGAATAGCGGCACCGCCGTATAGAGAGGCTGCGTTCATACTGTGACCGCTTGGGAAAGAATAACCTGTTGCTGAAGCCAGTGCGTCACTGTCGGGCACTATGCGTGCATCTCTCATCCTCGGTATTGCTTATAAAGTAAGGGTCGGCGGGTACATTTGCAATAATATAAGCCCCTATATTTTTGATACGCTTCAAAGCACCGGTGGCTGCTTCTGGCGAAAAGAACCAATCTATTATGCTCTCAACAGAGGATACTATCTTTGCTATCCTCTTCAAATTTACCACTATTGCGGTGAATTTTGCTTGAAGCGTCACGCCTCTAAGCCCGTACCCCTTGGCACGAGCTAAACCGTGAAAGCGTTTCATTTCGGCATTTTTTCTTTCGATGCCCGAACGTTCCCTATATTTTTGGCGGAATTCTTCCGTTTTCTCAAACCGTCCGAGACCGGTGAAAAA
>JAGAHK010000073.1 GCA_017627115.1 Bacillota bacterium
ACTTGCCGTTGCCGACAGAAATGCTCCGGGCATTGCCGAGGGCATAAGGGCATACAGTATGGGCATAACCAAGCGCGCAATGCTGAGCAGGGGCGTAAGTGTTATAAGAGGTGAGACCCTTATAATAAACCTGCCGGGCAGCCCGAAAGCCGTAAAAGAAAGCCTTGGATTTATAGGTGATACAATAGAGCACGGGCTTGATATATTGACGGGAAAAGACGGAGAATGTGCAAGATGAATGAAAATAAACTTCCCGAAATTGAGGACTGCATAAAAAGGTTTACCGAAAAAACAAGTAAAATAAAAGAAACGGAAACGGTGCAAATAATTGATGCTTACGGCAGGATATCGGCCGAGGATGTTTATTCGGATATAGATGTTCCGTCTTTTTCGCGCTCGGCAATGGACGGATATGCCGTCTGCTCCGCCGATACCGTCGGGGCTGACAGAGAACACCCGAAAGCATTAAAGGTCATAGGCGAAATATTTGCAGGCGATCATAAAAATATAAAATATCTTCCCGATACCGCAGTCCGTGTTATGACGGGCGGATATATCCCCGACGGTTACGATTGTGTTATAAAGCAGGAAGACACCGATTACGGTGAAGAGAATGTAAATATATTTGTATCGCAAAAGCCGTATGCAAATTACTGCCCCGTTGGCGAGGATATAAAAAAGGGCACACTTATTGCGGCAAAGAATATGCCGATAAGTGCGGTACATATCGGCAGTTTTGCTTCTGCGGGCATTGCCGAAGCAAAGGTGTTCAGAAAACCGCGCGTTGCCTTTGTGTCTACGGGCAATGAGATAATCAAACCGGGCGAAAGACTTGAAAAAGGCAAAATATATAACAGCACCGTATATATGCTTGCGGCGGTCGTTAAAAGCAGGGGCTGTGAAGTTGTCTGCACGGAAAATGCCGCAGATGACAAAAAAGAACTTGCAGATGTTATCAGACGCTGTGCAAAGACAGCCGATATAGTTATTACAACAGGCGGTGTCTCTGTCGGCAAAAAAGATGTTTTAAAAGACGTGTTAAGAAATATCGGCGCGGAGCTGCTTTTTACAAGGGCGAATGTTCAGCCGGGCACACCAACGGTCGGCAGTATGTTAAACGGTATACCTATAATTTCGCTTTCGGGAAATCCATATGCCGCACTTGTTAATTTTGAGCTTTATTTTTGGGAGATCGCGGCATTTATTATCGGCGACAAAACTCTGCTTTGCAAAAAAGCGAAATTGCCGCTTGCGGATAACTATGATAAAAGAAACGCAAAAAGAAGATTTATAAGAGCTTATTCTGACGGAGAAAAAGTTTTCCTGCCCGAAAAAAACAATGCGGCATCGGTAATATCCAATGTTGCGAACTGCAACTGCTTTATAGACCTTGAAGCGGGGAAAAGCGTTTCGGCAGGCGATATTGTAAATATAATCTATATGAATAATTAAAGGAACGCATATGAAGATAAGCATAGGAATACTTGCGGGCGGCAAAAGCAGCCGAATGGGTAAAAACAAAGCCTTGATGAAAATAAACGGCAAAAGCTTTCTTGAAATTCTGCTGGATGAATTTAAAAGCTTTTCGGATATTATTGTTTCACAGGCTTATGATGATGAATATAAACTGTCGGGTTGCCGTTTTGTAAGCGATACCGAAGCCGACAAGGGACCGCTTGAGGGAATATGCCGTATTCTTGAAGCGGCAGAGAACGAGTATGTTTTTATCTGTGCGGCCGATATGCCTTTTCTGAAGAAAGAACTTGCGGGATTTCTGGCACAGTTTATATCGGGCGAAGAGATTTTTTCACGGCAAAAAACTCGGGCGGCAGACTTTGATTGCTGCTGCATAGATGACGGAGAAAGACTGCATCCGCTTTGTGCGGTATATTCAAAAAGCACGGCGCAGACCGCAAACAGACTTTTATCCGAAAACAAACTAAAACTGACGGAATTTCTGCAAAGCATAAGAACAAAGAGTGTTTCGCTTGGCTATACCCGTTTTGATAAAAAACAGCTCTGTAATATAAATACATACGAGGAATATTTAAAGGCTTTAAGACCCGTTATCTTTTGTGTCAGCGGAATAAAAAACAGCGGAAAGACTACGCTTATAGAAAAACTGACGGCGGCTTTTTCTGCGGAAGGCAGCAGAGTTGCGGTAATAAAGCATGACGGGCATAACTATGAATCCGATCGGGCAGGTACCGATACCGACCGTTACACAAAAAGCGGCGCGGTATACAGCAGTATTTTTTCGGATGAAAAATTTTCCATACATGCAGTCGGAAAGTATGATGAAAACAAACTTATCGGAATGGTCAGGAATGATGCGGATATTATGATCCTTGAAGGTTTCAAATATTCCCGATATCCCAAAATAGAGGTAGTGCGAAAAGGTGTTGGCAATAAAAACATCTGCACAGAGAATATTATGTTTACCGTAACGGATATTGAAGAACTGCTTTTGGATGACGATCATATTGATATGAATGATATAAAAAAGATAATTGAAAGGTTAAAAAGGTATTTTGAAGAAAATGGGGGAACTTACGCATACAGACCATAACGGAAAAGCGTCTATGGTCGATGTTACGGATAAAGAATCGAGTGAAAGAACAGCCATTGCCTGCGGAAAAATAACCATGACTGCCGAGGCTTTCAAGGCGCTTAAAGAAAACGCTTTGAAAAAAGGCGATGCCCTTTCAACGGCAAGGATAGCGGGCATAATGGGCGCAAAAAAGACTGCCGAGCTTATACCGCTTTGTCATCCGCTTATGCTGACAAAAATAAGCGTTGATCTTGAACTTGATGAAAAGTCAAATTCGGTGCTGTGCAGATGCAGCACAAAGCTGAAAGGCAGGACGGGAGTTGAGATGGAGGCATTAACGGGAGTAAATATCGCACTTTTAACTATCTATGATATGTGCAAAGCCCTTGATAAAAATATGGTGATAAGCGATATTCACCTTGAGGAGAAAAAAGGCGGAAAAAGCGGAGATCACTATTATAAAAAGGGGACGGATTGATATGAGAATAAAAAATTTTTGGGCAATAGCGGCGGCAGTATGTTTGACGGGCTGTGGTTCGGCTGCTGTCGAAACAAACGATGTGGATGTATCGGACAATACGGAAAAAACGGAAGTGACGGTATTTATTGCCGCAAGTCTCAACAGCGCTATGCAGGAGATCGCCGAGGGTTATAAAAACACTCACCCCGATATTGATATACTGCTTAATGCAGACAGTTCGGGAACGCTTATGACACAGATAGAGGAAGGACATAAATGTGATATTTTCTTTTCTGCGGCACAAAAACAGATGAACACGCTGGAAGAAGAGGGCTTTTTGAAAGACGGTACAAGAAAGAATGTTCTTGAAAACACGCTTGTGCTTGTTACATATAAGGACAGCGGCACAAGTGTTACGGGGCTTGAAAATATAGGCAGTGCAAAAAGCATTGCGCTTGCGGGAGAGAGTGTTCCTGCGGGCAAGTACACAAGAACGGCACTGAAAAATCTTGGGCTTATAGGCGAGGAGAGTGAAACATCTGATATATCGGCGGCGCTTGGCGGTGTTGAGATAAGCGAGCAGTCCAATGTAAGCAAAACTTTGACTGCCGTTGCCGAACATTCCTGCGAAGTCGGGACTGTCTATTATTCCGATACATACGGTTATGAGGACGATATAGTTATAATAGAAAAAGACGATAAGGCACTTACGGGCGATATAGTTTATACTTTGGCACGTATAAATAATGATGCAGCAAGTGATAAAGAGA
>JAGAHK010000074.1 GCA_017627115.1 Bacillota bacterium
CTCCGACTGTCGAAAAAGTCTCACCCTTGTTGTTCTGTTTTTTTCCCGCTTATCCGAAGCAGACTCCTCCCAATTTTGCTCCTCCATAAGCTTTGCAAGTTTTTCAAGCGCCTGCTCGTGTATGCGGTAGCACTGCCTTAAGCTCACGCCCATCGGCAGATGAGCAGGCACGCTGTCCCATTTTATACCCTTTGCATAACGGCAGACGATGATGCAGCGTTCAAGCGTATCCAGACTTTCAAGCATTTCCTCCACTTTTGCCTTATCGTAAAGATACTCCCGCACATCTCTGAACACCTGCTCCGCAAGCGACCTGTAAGAAAAAAGCGCAGCTTCGGGCACAAGTTCGCTTTTGCGGCCCCGTTCGTAAAGATCATTTATAAAAGTATATTCCGCACTTTTGTTCCTGACCCATATACTGCCTTTTCCCCAATCTTTCAGCATTTTTTTAACTTTTTCCAATTTTTCGTTCTTTTCGTTTCCTGTCTCCTTATCCAAAATAACACCTCCGCTGAAACCGACAAATATCACCAGCCGTACGTGTGACGTTCCGCAAGGCTGCAATCTATGTATGAGGGTAATTATATGATAGAACATATTTTCGCTTTTGTCAAGCATAAAATATCTTTTCAGGAAACTTTTATTCAAAAAGCCTTGACATTCATATAAAAATATGGTATTTTAAGAAACAGAAAGGGTGATCGCAAATGACAAATAGAATAAAAGACCTGAGAGAAGCTTTCTCGCTCACGCAGGAACAGCTCGGCGAAATGCTCGGTGTGCGCAAAGCCGCCGTTGCCAAATATGAAAGCGGCACAGTGGAGAATTTAAAACGCAGCACGGTGGAAAAAATGGCGGATATATTCAAAGTAACGCCCGCATTTATAATGGGCTGGTCGGACAATCCGCAGGAGCTTAAAGCGGACGAACTGCGCCTGCTTGAACTTTTCGGAAAGCTGAACTCACTCGGTAAAAAGGAAGCAATAAAAAGAGTAGCCGAATTGTCCGTTATTTCGGTCTATAACTCTGCTATAATTAATACGAAAGAGTTGATAGCGGCGCATGACGGGGGCGCAAGTCCGCAGGAAATGAATGCCGACCTGCTCAACGCACTTGAAATATTAAAAAGGAGTGATAAAAATGACCTATGAGGAATTGTTACGCGAAATGGAAGAAAAAGACTGCCGCATACATGAGATGCAGTTTCGTTCTGCGGCAAAGGGTCTTTGCATAGACAAGGATGTGTTTCTCAGCAAAAGCATAGACAGCAATGCGGAGAAAAAGTGCATTCTTGCCGAAGAACTCGGACATATAATGACCACATACGGCAATATACTCGACCGCAGCCGTCCCGAAAACCAAAAGCAGGAAATGCAGGCGCGCGGTTATGCCTATGACCTGCTTATAGGTTTTGACGGGCTTTTGCTTGCCTATCTCAAACACTGCCGCAGTATAGACGAATTTGTGGATTTTCTTGATGTGACAAAACCGTTTTTTGAAGATGCTCTTGAATACTACCGCAGAAAAAACGGCAAAAGCACGATATATAAGGGCTATGTGATAGTTTTCGATCCAAGCTTCGATATAATGCCCGTTTCGGAAACAAAGACAAAAGAATACGGCCATATATCATAATAAAAAACACAGGCACTTTGCGGCAAAACGTTTTTTCGTTGAGCCGCATAATGCCTGCGAAGCTTTATTCTTCATTAATATTTTTTGTTAATATTTTTGGTCAAGGCTTTCAAGCTTTTTTATAAATGCACGCAGGAAAGCGGTATTTGACGGACGTTTGCCTTTCAGATGCGCAAAATCCGCCCTATAGTATTTGCTGCCGTTTGCCCAGCCTGCCGAAACGGCATTTCTGATATTGCGTTCGACCGCCGCGGTGCCTGTTTTAAAACGGCGCGCTATTTCGGGGTAAAGATGTTTCGTGACATTGTCTATAAACGTGCTGTCTTTGATGCAAAGTTCAACAGCCGCCCTTATATAGTCGCTGCCCTTGTGGTTTTCATTTATGCCGCAGCACTTGAGCAGATGCGCGATATTTTTTATCATATCGGAGTTTTTGACATTTCCTGCCCGTATATCTGCAAGGATACATTTATACAGTTCCGCCGTTTTGGGCATATGCTCTATTATTTTCGCATTTGACACATAGCTTTTGAGTTCTGCCTCAACACTGCGTTTTTCGCAGACAAAATAGCAGTTCACGCCCGTATGCGGTATATCCCTGCCGATAAGTTCATCGGTAAGATACACCACCACTACATCGGCAAAAGCCGCGATCTCACGCAGCTGCCCTATATCTTTTACAGTAAGGAATATAATATCGTCAAGAGAGGCAAAATAGGCGAAGTTCTCATTCATACGCACTTTATCGCCGTCTAAGATCGCAATTCTCATATTATATTTTCCTTTAAGTTTTATTTTGTATCTGCAAATGCAGCAACAAGAATAAATGCTAACACAGTTCGGCGGCAAATGCAAGCATTTTTTATAAATATACCGCGGCAGAGTTAAACCGTGCAGCATGGCAGTCCACAATCAAACCGTATAAAAAACGATATTATTTGTGCATTTATACCTTAGAAAAACAAAAGGCACGTTCACCTTTAAAAAATTTTTCAAAAAAAAGTAA
>JAGAHK010000010.1 GCA_017627115.1 Bacillota bacterium
ATATTACCATACAGATAGATAGCCTTACCGCACAAAAATGCGGTGTTGAGCTTTACAAAAATGACAAGCTCATCTATAATGAACAGCTTTCGCTTGAAAAGGGTGAAAACCGTTTTGTTGTAAAGGACTATGCAGATGATGTTAACAATGTTGTCTATAAATGTGTAATTTCTCCCGAAGAGGACACTTATAAGGAAAACAACACGCTTTACGATCACACCTATATCCAGGATCTGCCTGTAGTTCTTGTCCTGGAACAGCAGGGCAGCGGCAGTGAGGTCTACAACTTGATAGAGAGTTTCGGCGTTAATGTAAAGCGTTCGGAAATATCGGTATACTCACAGCATCCCGAAAAACTCGGCGAAAACGATCTTGTCGTGCTTGCCGACTGTTCGGCAGATAATATGTCAAAGGCTTTTCTTGAGGGCTTAAAGGGCTATGTGCAGAATTCGGGCGGCGGCCTTATAGCAACAGGCGGTGAACACTCTTTCGCGCTTGGCGGATATAAAGACACCGAACTTGAAGAAGTACTTCCTGTTGATATGGAAATGATAAACGAAGAAGTCAACGGCGATGTTGCTTTCTTCATGGTCTCCGACCGTTCGGGCAGTATGACGAGCGGAGAATACGGCAAAAGCAAGATAGAGATGACAAAAGAGGCAATGGCAGGGGCTGTTAAGAACTTAAATCCCAACGATACGGTAGCCGTGCTTGCTTTTGATGACAGTGGACAGTGGGTAGTTAAGCCTACAACTATAGGCAAAAACACAAATGAGATAATAAAGAAGATATCGGGTATAAGCTCGGGCGGTGGTACAAGTATACTGCCGTCATTGCAGGAGGCTTATGAAGAAATAGTTAAAAATGGTGCCGCTTACAAACATATTATCCTTATGACGGACGGACAGGCGGAAACAACAGGCTATGACGAACTTATCAATAAAATGAAAGAAAACAATATCACGCTTTCGACCATAGCTGTGGGCAGTGATGCCGATACGAGCCTGCTGGAAGGTCTTGCCGAAAAGGGCGGCGGACGTTATTACTTTACCGATGAGTTTTCAAACCTGCCGAATATCTTTTCAAGGGAAGCGAAACTTGCAGGCAGGGATTATATAAACAACGGTCTTTTCTATCCGTCTGTTGCCGCTAATGACGAGATACTTAAAAATGTGGAAAATATCCCTGCGCTTGGCGGTTATATTGCCACAAAAAGCAAAAATGCAGCTAAAAATGTGCTTATAACCGAGCTTGGTGAGCCTGTGTTGAGCTATTGGCAGTATGGTCTTGGCAAAACGGCGGCTTTTACCACGGATATGCAGAATTTTTGCGGGAATTGGCTGTCGGCTGCGGAGGGCAGGACTATACTGCGAAATCTTGTTTCTTCAACTATGCGCCGACCTATGGGGCTTGACGGCGAGATAAACTACACCGAAAGCGGTGAAAAAGGCGTTATTACGCTTTCATTCAACAATATGCCCAAAGAGATAAAGGGCGCTGCGATAAACGGCAAAAAGATCGATCTTACACAAACGTCTATCGGTGAATACAGAGCCGAAATAAACAAGCTTGAACAGGGCAGTTATATTATCAATGCTACCATCGTCGATGATGAGGATAACGAAAAAGTTATAAATGACGGTATAGATATAGGCTATTCGCGCGAGTTCGATATAAAGAACCAGAAAAATGTGCTTAAAGATATACACGCCGAGGGTGTTGGTTTTATAGACGATCCGTATGCGGTATTTGCCCGGCGTGATTATAAAGTCAACCACAGCCTTGTGTTGTATAAATGGCTGCTTCCGCTTGCTCTTTTGCTTTTCCTTGCGGAAATATTCATCAGAAGGATAGGCGGCATAAAACTGCCCGAAAAGCAGAAAAAAGAAAAAGAGAAAACCGAGATAAAAACGCCTGTTGAGGAAAACACGGCACAGATGCTTCTTTCCAATAAAAGAAACAGGAATAAATAAACCGATATGTTAAACAAATCGGTAAACGAATTGTAATATAATTTTATTGTAAAAAATATGGATTTTATGTCGGAAAGATGATATAATCAAATGTAATGCAATAACGGCGCCTCAATGATCTTAGATCGGGAGGCGCCTAAAAAGAGGTCTTAATATGGCTAAAAATAAGAAAAAACAAGATACTTCATTAATGACAACAAAGGACAAAATACTCATACCTTTGCTGCTTGCCACATCAATAGCTTCGGCTGTGCTGATGGTAAACCATCGCAATTTCCTGCATGA
>JAGAHK010000075.1 GCA_017627115.1 Bacillota bacterium
AACGACATTTAAAAATGTCCTTTACTATAACCCTGCGGGGCATGCACACGACTGCGTACAAGGAATAAAGCCGCTTTGCGGCTCGCAGTCGGCGCAAGTAAACGCCCAAAGTCCAAAGACTTTTGTCGTTTACTATAAAATTAAATATATAACTGAATTTATAATTACACTGAAACATTTTTTATCTTATTCTTGTGAATATTATACACTATTAATGTTACAGAACCATTACAGACGCCTTTCATTAATATAACATTATCAAAGATCTGCCAAAAATCACTTAAAAACTGCTATTTCTTCAAGTTCTTTGCGCTTTGGTGCCGTGGGGTCGTTTTCCCTTTTGCCAAGTGCAAGCACGGCCGTTACCTGCTGCGAAGCGGGTATATTAAATACGGCGCGCAGGGCTTTTTCGTCTCTTATACCCATTATAAGTGTGTCATAGCCAAGTTCTTTTGCTTTTAAAATAAAATAGGAATTCTGAAGTCCGAGGTCGTATGCACCCCACTGGTCGCCAAGCTCGTTCACCTGTGAACCGTCGGGCATAAAGCCTGCGTTTTTCATCTCGAATGCCGTAACGATAAGTGCGGCGGCATTGGCGGAATTGTTTTGGTTGAATGAGGGCAGGGCAGCGGAAACTGCCGAAACAGCCTCGGGGCTCAATGCAATGTAGTATCTGCCCGTCTGTGAATTTTTCCAGGACGGTGCCTGCTGTGCAGCCTTTAATATTTCTTCTATCTCGGCTTTGGTTATCTCAACGCCGCTTTTATATTTTCTTACACTTCTTCTTTCTTCGATAAGTTTTGAAAATTCCATAAAAACAACTCCTTTTGATAAATTAATTGACTAAATTTAACTTGACAGATCAACGGTCGCCGTTTTCTTCATCCCATCTTAAAGCATCAAATATAGCATCTTCAAGCGAATAAGTGGGCTTCCAGCCTATGGCTTTCTGCGCAAGGCGTATATTTGCGTATGAACCGCTTATATCGCCCTGTCTGCGCGGACCTATGCGTGTGTTTATCTTCTCGCCCGTTACGTTTTCAAAAGCCATTATAAACTCTTTTACCGTAACGTCAACGCCCGAGCCTATATTCAGGCTCAAAAAGTTGTCGTTATACTCGCTGCCTGCGTTTTCAAACGCTTTTTCAAAGTTTTCTATCGCCTTGACATTTGCCTGCGCCACATCCCATACGTGGATATAGTCACGCACACAGGTGCCGTCGCGTGTGTCCCAGTCGTCGCCCGAGACCACAAAGGTATTCTCTTCGCAGTTGAGTATGCGGATAAGGCGGCTTATTATATTTGCCGAACCCTTTACAAGACCGCTGCGTGAGCGTGGGTCCGCACCTATGGGGTTGAAATATCTCAATGCTATGCACTGCATATTGTATGCGCTGCAAAAATCTTTAAGCATCATTTCGGTGATATATTTTGTTCTGCCGAACGGGCTTCGCGGCTTGATGGGGCTGCGCTCCGTCACCATATAGCCGGGTACATTGTCGTATACCGCTGCGGATGATGAAAAAATTATCCTGTTTATGCCAAGATCGTGCAGGTTTTTGAAAAACTCCATCGTCTTGACAACATTGAGCGAATAATACTCGTACGGGTTGCTGACGGAAAGAGAGACCGTCGAAAGCTCGGCGCAGTGTATTGCCGCATATATATCGGGGTGTTCCGCTACTATATTTTTAAGGGCGGCGCTGTCGGAAATGTCGGCGCAGTAAAGGCTGACACGCTCTGACGGTGTTTCTTTGTCCGCGGCAGTGTCGATTATAACGCACTCGTGTCCGGCATCAATAAAAGCATTGCATATTGTTTTGCCGAGATAGCCGCAGCCCCCCGTAATAAGAATTTTCATATGGATACACCTCGCATCTTTCAAATCACTCGTTATATATGTATATATAATCTATTTTAAAACATTGCGGTCAAATTTTCAAGTAAAAAATAAATATTTTTCATTTTTATAAATTACCCATAATTTTTTTTATTATGTTTAAAAAAATTTTTTGAAA
>JAGAHK010000076.1 GCA_017627115.1 Bacillota bacterium
GAGGGTAAATTGCAGGTAGAGCTTGCACAGCTCAAATACAATTCTTCACATCTTGTGGGTCAGTACAAGTATTTGAGCAGACAGGGCGGCGGTATAGGCACAAGAGGTCCCGGTGAGACCAAACTCGAAACAGACAGGCGGAATATCGGCAACAGGATAGCCGAACTCAACCGTGAGCTTAAAGAGATACGCCGTCACCGTGATGTTATGCGTGAAAAGCGCAGTACAAGCGGTCTGCCGATAGTTGCTCTGGTGGGTTACACAAACGCGGGCAAGTCAACGCTTTTAAATACGCTTACGGGTTCGGATATTCTTGCCGAGGACAAGCTGTTTGCCACGCTTGACACCACTACCCGCCGCAAAACACTGAACAGCGGTATGGAATACCTGTTTACCGATACGGTCGGTTTTATACAGAAACTGCCGCACGGTCTTATAAACGCTTTTCGTGCCACTCTCGAAGAAGCAAGCTATGCACATATACTGATACATGTGCTTGATGTGTCAAATCCTCGCCGAGAGGAGCAAATGAAAGTTGTATATCAAACCCTTGATGAGCTTAAATGCGGTGACAAACCTGTTATCACGGTCTACAACAAGACCGACAAAGAAGATGTTGAGCTTCCCCTGCCGCCCGATCCGCGTGCTATTGCAACAGTGAGGATTTCGGCAAAATACGGTAAGGGAATTGATAAACTTACCGAATTGCTTGAAGATTGGCTGAAAAGTCAGAAAAAATGTCTCGAAATAGTTATTCCGTATGATAAAGGCAACCTTGTGAGCCTTGTACACGGAAACTGTGAGATAATAGAAAGCGATCACCGTGAAAACGGCTATTATTTCAAGGTTTTTGTAAACGAAGAAATGGAAAACAGACTAAAAGAATATACAATATGAGTGAGTTCCTCACAGAACGTCACTTTTTATATTAAAAAAGGGCACCTGCCCTTTTTTAATTGTTCATTTCCGTTTTCATAGACAAACTTGCAATATACCCTTTTTCGTTTTTGCTGACCTCGCAATCCGCATCTATACCGCAGGAATGCAGCATATCGGCTGCCTGTTTAACGGTATTCAAAAATATTTTTACGTCCTCAAACCCTTTTTTGCGCATACTCAAATCAAAAAGCACGGTACTTTTACGTGTTTCAAGCGTATTTTCAATAAGAGCACGGGTACGGTCGATATTAAGGCCGTATTTTTTTACCTTGCCCAGAACTTCACGGCGTAGTTTTACATCTTTAAGCTTCACTATCGCACTTGCATATTCCTTGTTATCTCCGTCAAGCTGATTTTTAATATCTTTTTCAAGCCCGTTTATGGCAAGCTGTTCATTTATATAGACCGTGTCTTCGGAAAGAAGATGAGAAAGCGCATTTTCACCACATTCAAAATCTTCGCTTATATCGGCTACTGCGGCAGCCTGCTCAAAACAATCAAGTTCACTGCGGCGTATATTTTCAACAAGCGCAAGTACGGCAGAGTCACGGTCGGATACCGACATTACAACACTTGGCACGGTTTTAAGACCTGCCGCTACCGCAGCCTTAAAACGACATTCTCCAAAAATAAGTTCATAATCATCAAGCACTTTTCTCACCGCTACAGGCTGCAAAATGCCGAAATTTTTAATCGACTTTGCAAGAGAAGCAAGATAGGACGGAGAAATGCTTTTTCGTGCGCGGAACGGGCTGATATGTATATCGGAAACAGGCAAATATTTTAATACATCGGACTCATATACCGAAAAACTGTACATTTTTATCTTTCCCCCTTTGTTTATGCCGATATTTTAACACATATAATATTAAATGCCTGAATTGTCCGAATTGTCCGAATTGTTTCTATCCGACAAACAATATAAAAAAACCCTATCAAACGATAGGACTTTTTATTGCCTTACCCGATTTACGGGGATATTTACTTGGTGTTTGTCGCACTTTGCTGACAAAAATTATCTTATGCTTCAACCCGGTGTCGGGCAAAATAACTTCTTTAACCTCATTTATCTCGCCGCCGAGTTCTTTTACGGCATTTTCAGCCTGCTTTATCTCGTCAAATGCGGCAGGACCTTTCAAAGCGATAAATTCGCCGCCGATCTTTACAAACGGCAGATCGTATTCCGCAAGAACATTCAGCGGAGTGACTGCGCGTGAAACGGCAAAATCGAAATTTTCTCTTAAGGCCTTATCTTTGCCGCCGTCTTCCGCCCGCGAATGAACACAGCACACACCTTCAAGCGAAAGTGATGCAACAACGGTTTCAAGGAAGTTTATCCGCTTGTTCAAAGAATCAAGCAAGGTAAGTTCCATCCCCGGAACCGCAATTTTCAACGGAAGACCCGGAAAGCCTGCGCCCGTGCCTACATCTATCAGGCTTTTGCCCGACATATCACGGTATAGCAAAGGCGTCAGACTGTCCGCAAAGTGCTTTATAACTATCTGTTCATGCTCGGTTATGGCAGTAAGGTTTATTTTTTCGTTCCATTCAAGCAATAGTTTTTCGTATTGCGCAAATTGTTCCGCCTGCTTTTCCGATATGGCTATTTCAAGCTTATTAAGATAGTTTATCATATCAGCCAACGTAATTTACAACATTATTCATAAGAACAGCCATCTGTGCTCTTGTGATATTGCTTGAAGAATCAAGTGTTGTAGCGGAAGTACCCGTTACGCAGCCTGCGTTGATAAGAGCCGCAACTGCTGCTTTGTTGCCTTCTGCAAGCTTGTTTGCATCTGTGTATTTATCAAGGACTGCTGTGTTTGTATCAAGGTTGTATCCCTTGTCAACAAGACCCTTGTATGTCATTACCATAATATCTTCACGGGTTATCATTTCATCGGGGTGGAAAACATCTCCCACAACGCCCGATTCGATACCATGCTTCTTTGCAACGCCTACAAAATTGTAGTAATACTGACCGAGAGCTATATCGGAGTAGTTTGTAGTTGCAACTTCGCTGTCAAGACCGAGTATCTTAACGATAACGATCGTAAAGTCGCAGCGCTTGCAGTTTGCATCGGGGTTGAAACGGTTGTTGCCTATACCCATGATAATGCCCTTTGATGCCATATTGTTTATAGCTGCAACAGCCCAGGGTCTTTCGGCAATATCGTTAAAAGAAGGTGCTGCGGAAACAGCTGCCTTTGTTGTAGCCTGTGTCTGTGCCTTAGCCTGTGTAGTTGTTTCTGTTGTTTTTTCTGTTGTTGTGGTACCGCCCGATACCGTAACAAAGATCTGGATGATGCTTCCGTCATCGTTTTCCGCTACTATGTAGCCAACGCCGTTTGCAACACCTGTTGCCTTGCCTGCGCTTGTTACGGTAACAACATCTGTTCTGCCCGATTTGAAGCTGTATTCTTCGGGATCGTCATCAAGGTAGCTGTCAAGAGCTTTTGACTCATTTACAGAAAGCTTCATTGATTCGTTTGAATAATCATCATCAATATGAACCGTGAATGTATAAGTTGTATCGCCGCTTGTGGTGATCTTTACAGAACCATCTTCGTTTGCCGTGATAACACCGTCATCATCAACTTCTGCAATATCCTCATCCTTTGAAGACCAGTCATAGCTTGATGCCTTGCCGTCTACAAGGTCGGCAGCCTTGAAATCATCATCAGCTGCAAGATAGATATCCCAGGATGTCTTTTTTGAAACGGAAGAGCTTGATGACTTGCTTGAGCTTGAGCTGCTGCTTGAGCTTGAGCTGCTGCTCTTTGAATCGGAGCTGCTTGAACTGCTTACCTTAATACGGAAAACATACTCAACATCTTCTTTTGAAATGCTTGCAGTAACATATGTTGTACCGCTCTTTTCGGCTGTTACAACACCCTTGCTGTTTACAGAGGCAATGCTCTTGCTGTCGGATGTCCACTTGTAATCATCTGCATCGTAGTCTTCCTCGTCTTCGAGGTATTTGCTGTATACATTGTATGTTTCGCCTTTATCAAGGCTGATGCTCTTGTAGTAATCCTTATCATCATCATCGTCGTCATCGCTTGATGAGCTGCTCTTTACGGTGATGTCGAATGAATAGTAGTAATATGAAGCATCTGTTTCATATTTTGCCGTGATAACACAGCTGCCCTTCTTCTTGGCATTAAATCTGCCAGAGCCTGTCTTTGTGATAGTAACGATATTATCGTTGCTGTTTGTCCATGTCATATCGCTTGCTGTAAGACCGTCATCAAGGTAACTGTTGATGCTTACATTTTTATCGACCTTGATAGTTATCTCGTAAGCCTTTTCGGTAGTTTTCTTAGATGACTTTGTTGTTGTCACTGCCGCAGATGTTGTAGCCTCGGTAACAACTTCAACTGCTTTTGTTGCAGCCTCTGTGGGTGCTTCCGTTGCAGCCTCTGTAGTCGCTTCGGTCGGTGCTTCTGTTACGGCTTCCGTCTGTTCTTCAACAACAGCAGAGCTTCCGCCTCCCTCGGTCACAGCAGCATCATCAGCATAAACAAAGCTTACGCATGACAAGGCAACTGCCGCAGCCATAAAAAGTGAACATAATCTTCTTTTCATAGTTTGTATTTCCTCCTTGGTGAAAATTTGTCTTAATACTCGGAAAATAGGATCAAAAAACCATACTTTCCATTATGATTTTATC
>JAGAHK010000077.1 GCA_017627115.1 Bacillota bacterium
GAGCTTAATGCGACACCCCCGTTTTTATAATGTCCCCTCACATTACCTTATCGGTTTTGCCTTATTATAGCATCAGCTATGGTAAATAAAACGGACATCATCTATTTGATTTTAGATAGATAAGACACACAGACGATTTTATGCCAACTCAAGCTTATCAAATCTCATAAGCATTGCGGCAAGCTGCGCCTTTGTTATTTCATCTTTCGGAAGAAGTTTATCGGACGAGCCGATAATGATGCCTTTTGCAGTCATCCATTTCATAGCGGTTTCGGCATCGGAGGAAACATCCTTTGCATCTGCCATATCAAGGTCCGCAAGTTCTTCCCCGGGGTCTGCATAATTTCTTTCAAGCGCACAGGTATAGATGATTTTTGCCGCATCTTCTCTTGTAAGCGGTTTATTATTCTCTACTCCGTCATACGCATTCGTTGCTATCATTTGCATATTGTCAAGGCTGCGTTCAAGCACCGCCTTATCAACTGCCGCATCGGGGCTGAATATCGTGCCGTCAACGGGCATTATATCATTGACAACAACATACTCCACCGCCTCGGCATACCACGCATCTTCATCTATATCGGTCACTGTATGTTCAACGGGATCAGAATAGACCTTTATGGGGTGATTGTCAAAACACCACGAATAGCCTTTGGTTTTCAATTCCTCCATTTCTTCCTCGGTGCCGATTACAGAACTGCCGACTTCGTCACGCACTTCCGCCCAGTCGAACCAATACCTGCCGTCATAGAAAAAGCTTTCTCCCTCATTGACAACAGCCACACTGTATATGGTACCTCCATTAAAAGTTTTTACTCCCGAAAAGCCGACGGAAACAGGCAAATTATATAAGCCTTTCTCATCTGTTTCGGTAACGTTCACACTGTATACCGTACCTTTTTCAACGATCACGGGCTTTTTAAGCGCCATACGGTGGAAACCGCCATACTTGAAGCTGCCCGTTACCGTTGCGACTTTTTCGCCGTCAACGGGTGATTTTGCGTTATCGTTAAGAATATATATCTCTGCCTTGACAGCAGTGTTTTCGGAAGCCGTGTGAATACCTATCGTGCGCATAGCCATATCATCCTCGGCTTCATAAACATTTGCAAACTGATATTTATTGCCCTTTTCGGCAGTCAGATCCACTCTGACATTTGCGGGCATAAGGTCATATTGGTCAACAAACATATATTTTTTGTTTCTTTCCTCGCCGCCTTTGACGTCAAAATTAAAACTCTCGGGTTTACTCAAAGAAACATCGTAATATGACAGGTAAAAATATCCGCTGCCGTCCACGCCCCAATCATACTTATTGGGAACTTCGCTATCGGCGGCTCCCCAGCTGTTTTTACATATCCACGCACCGTCGGCGGGCGGCTGATGTCCTTCAAGGAAATTGCTTTTCGGATAGTTGTCATCCCAACCCACCACACAAATTATATGGTTCGCCATCACGGGTTTGCCGTCCTCTGTGTAGGTGTAATGCGCCCATGAACCATTGTCGGCATTTATATACTCCGGTTTTGCATATTCGATCATATCGGGAGAATATGTATCTGCGCAAAATTCCATACTGACGCCTCTGTTTGCCATAAGCTGCTCCTTAATAGCTTCGGTTGCGTGCGGATCGTACTTATAACGTCCGTTGGGATCCGCTCCCGCAGGACTGGGAAGCACGAAGGACTCTTCAAGCTCGAACGAATAAGCATCACGATACTTTTCGTTTACGCTCCAATCATAGTATTTTTCGGGATCGTCCTCATAGACATCCGCATAGTAGGTCGCAAAAGTTTCTGTCAGCACATTTTCATGGTTGCGGTAAGGAACCTCTTCCTCCCATATAGGGCCTGTGCCTGCGGAGTATACAGATGTTGCAAGGATATTGTCACCGCCCGAATTAAGCGGATAATCACCCTCTACCCAGATACCCTCGCCCGCCTGCGGATCGTCACTGTCTAAGGGTATGCCGTTTGTGGCAAACCACGAAAGCTGCATCTCACTGAGATCGACCGAATCGGGATCGGCAAATTTTTCCGCATATTCGGGTGAGATGCTGCGCAGTTCCGAGAGAATACTTATCTCGGATGCGGCAGTTGCGCCAAAGCCCCAGCAGGTACCCCACGGATTCTGGAACTTGACGGAAGATACAAGGTTTTGATCCCTTAAATCAAATTTTGAAGGGAATTTCTGTTTTGTATTTGCGGCAAATACAAAATTCGTGCTTGATGCGACAAAGATAAGTGCCATAGCAAACGCGGTAATTTTACGATATAACATATTCATACCTCCATATCAGACATTATTTATTATTTTATACCATACTATAATAAAAATTGCAAGCCTTTTTTGTTGCTATCCGCCGAATTGCAAAAACGCCCTCCCTGCCGTTGAAAGGCAAAGAGGGCATTTTTTACGAAGGAACAATTATATTCTGAATATTCCCTTTTTAGTTGATCGAACCTGTTGTATCCATCTGTAATTTATAGATGTTGATACCGTTTCTTGTAGAGTAAAGGTAAACATTGCCGTTTCCGTTTACAGTGATCTGACCTGTTGCAAGTGTACCGTCTACGTTGATAGAGCCGATCTGCTGACCGCTGTCGTTTACAGCTACAAGTGTTCTTGTATCGGAACCTGTGGATTTTGCGGTAACTTTCAAGACTGTTGAGCCGCTTACAGGTATTTTGACTGCACGGTATGACGTGCTTCCGCCGCCGCCGAGAGCAAGGCAGTACTTATAAGTTGTACCGTTCAATGTCTGAGGAGATGACGGGACGGAAACAGTTTTGCTGCTATTCGCAAGAATAGTGATACCGTCAACAGTTACGTTGCTTGATAATGTGCGCAGGCCGTTGAACTGTGAGTCGGAGAAGTTCCAGCTCTTTGATTTCCACTGACCGTTTGTTGAACTGCTGCTGTTGTTATTATTGTTGTTTGTATTGTTATTGCTTGTGTTGCTGCTTGAACCGCCGCCTGCACCGCTGATGCTTGTGCCTGCCTTTGCAACTATAGCTTCATCCATATAGAAATCACAAGTTGAGCTGCCTGTTTCTACATAAAGCTGCATATTGTTTGCGCCCGAAGGTATTGCAAAGTTCTTGTTTGCAAGCTGTGTCCAGCTGCCCTTGTTTGCCTTTGCTTCCGCAATGGTTGCATAATGTGTTGTGCCGCCCGAAGTATACTGGAGTTTGAGATAGAAAGGCTCTGTGCTGTTGCCGCTTGTATACTTGATGTTTGCGCTGAAGCTGTACTGATTGCCGGGTACATATGTTGCCGTATCAAGTGACTTGTATGCGCCGTTCCATGTTGCTGTTCTGCCCGAAACGTAAAGTGACTTGCTGCCTACATAGTGCTGGCTTGAATTTGATGCAGTGCTCGCTGCGCCTCTGCCTGCCCAGCCGTCTGTACCGTTTTCAAATGTGCTGTCGAAGTACCAGCCGTAGCTGTTGGGCTGTGTTGCGCTGCTTGAACTGCTGTTGTTATTGTTATTGTTGTTA
>JAGAHK010000078.1 GCA_017627115.1 Bacillota bacterium
ATTTTAAAAGAATAACAGCACTTGCGCTTTCGTTTGTGCTTATGTCGCAGACAGTGTCTTTTGCGGAAGAAGTGACAACCGCGGAGGAAAAGATACAGGAAAAGATAAAGTTTATAGTAGAGCTTAAAGAAGCCCCTGTTATTGCAAACGCCGTAAATATGGGCGAGGGCGGGCTTGCTGCTTTTTCTTCGAGTGCAGAGGCAAAATACAGGCAGGACAGGCTTGAATCCGAGCAGAGGAGAGTTCAGTCCGAGATAAAGGAAGAGATAGACGAGAATGCCGAAACGGGCTTTATGTATACATATGCTTTCAACGGCTTTTCTATGGAAGGAACAGCCGAGGATATGGCAAGGATAGCCGATATGCCCGAGGTAAAAAGGGTGTATGAAGCAAAACAATACCTTGCATTGCCCGACGGCGGCGATGTTGTCAACTGCTGTGAAGAAATGGCTGTTGATTATATGCGCGAAAACGGCATAACGGGCAAGGGTCAGATGATAGCGGTCATCGACAGCGGTTTTGATGTCAATCACGAGATGTTTTCGGGAGAAGTGACGGACGGCACCCTTACTTTGGATAAACTGTCGGATATTATTTCTTCGAGCGAGCTTTCGTGCGGAAAAAATACGGATATCACGGCAAAAAGAGTGTATAAAAGCAGCAAGATACCTTTTGCTTTTAATTATGCTTCAAACAATACGGATGTTTACACAGAAAATTCTCACGGTACACACGTTGCGGGTATTGCGGCAGGCAACAACGGCAAGGACGTTGACGGTTCGTCTTTGAAAGGTGCGGCTCCCGATGCGCAGCTGCTTATGATGTGCGTAAAAAAAGAAAATGAGAAATATTTTTCCGATGATGCTATTTTGGCGGCTTTGGATGATGCCGCAAAACTCGGTGCGGATGTTGTAAACTGCAGTTTCGGCACTTCGTTTGAATATTCGACCGAACCCGAGGAAACTGCGGTCATAAATCTTCGCGAAGCAGGTGTTGCCGTTTTCAGGTCAGCAGGCAATATGGGACGAGGCTCGGATGAAAACTATAAAAAAGATGAGGATCTGTATTACGGCACGGATCCGTTAAATATAGATTACGGTTCTATGGGTACGGGCGCTTTTAGCGGAGTTACTACAGTGGCTTCAAGCCAGACCGAGAAGTTCAGGGAACCCTACCGCGCGGTTGTTGTGGACGGCAGCAAGCTGGAATATGAAGATCTCAGTTACTATACTTCAATGAAATATCGTTACGGAGAAAAAAATCTTGAATACGTGTACTGCAAAACAGGCAGTGATGCCGATATTGCGGCACAGGACGTTTCGGGAAAGCTTGTGGTTATAGATATGCCCGAAGAAATCGTTGACGCTGCCGAAAACGCATATGCGGCAAATGCTGTCGGTATTGCGGTCATAAACAATAAAGAGTCAAGAAAACTCGACAATGCCATTGAGTATGAAGGCAAAGCGGGCATTATGCTCTTTTCGTCTGCCGACAGGGATAAACTTATAAATGCAAAAAACAAGTCTATGTATATTGAACCTCTGTTTAGTTACAGATACATCGACAACACTGTTAAAGGCATGAGTTATTTCTCGTCATGGTCAAGTATGCGCGATATGGAGCTTAAACCCGAGCTGACCGCTCCGGGCGGAGAGATATATTCATCCATAAAAGATGACGGTTACGAAAATGAAAGCGGTACTTCAATGTCTTCTCCGCATGCGGCGGGCGCTGCGGCGCTTTTGAAGCAATATATGCTCGGGGATCCGGAAAAATACGGTATCACGGATAAGAAAGATTATCCCGTTGTTATGGAAAACCTGCTTATGTGTACTGCGGATATGATCTATGATGATTTGGATAAGGGTATTCCGTCCTCTCCGAGACATCAGGGTTCGGGTCTTATCAATCTTGAAAAAGCCGCAAAAACACCCGTTGTGCTTTCGTCCAACAGCGAACTTGATGATAACAAGCCTAAATTGAGCCTTGGCATTACAAGCGATAAATTCAAACTTGAATTTGTTATGCAAAATCTTACCGACTCACCTGTTGTTTACGATAAGTGCGAGGTCAAAGTTATGACCGACGACGTTGACGAAGACGGCAATATCGCGGATATGCGTATGCTGTATTCAACATCCGATATTCCGCAGAGTATTACTTTAAATGCCAACGAAAAGGCTGTGAAAACCGTAAATGTTACTCTTGACAAGTCCGAGCTTGAACAGAATAAACAAATATTTAAAAACGGTTTTTATATTGACGGTTATATTATCCTCGGTTCAAGCAATGCTGCGGTACCGTCGCTCGATGTGCCGTTTTCGGGTTTTTACGGCGATTGGAATGCCGCAAACGTAATGGATAATAACTATTATGATAAGCCTGTGGCAACAGGCAACAGACTCGTTTCAACCTATCTGAAAGATGCGGATAAGGGAAAAGGGATAGCTGTGCTGGGAAAAAATGTTTTCTGGACAAAGGCTCTCGGGGATGAAAGCGATTACAATGCCGAGAGATTTGCGGGTATCTCACCTAACGGTGACGATTATTTTGATATTGTGAATGTTGTCTTTGAGCCGTTGAGAAACGCAGAGAATATTATGATCGATATTTATGACAGCAATGGACAGCTTATCACCGGTACAGGAAGTGAAAACCAATTACAAACTACGAAAAAAGCAAAGTTTCAGGAATCGGAAGATTCCTTTGATAAGGTCAAATTAGAAGAGGGTGATTATTATGCAACTATAACCGCAAATTACCCGGGTGTTAATAGAGCAGAGACAAGCGCACCGCTCAAATTCTATGTTGATAAGCAAAAACCGATATTTACAAAGTACGAGGCCTATAAAGAAGGCGATAAGTCTTTGATAAAGGTGGCGGCAAAGGATGATCGCTATATTATGGCTTTCCGTGCGGAAGGACAGAATGCGGACGGAGAAGATATAGGCATTGATGTTGCCGTAAAGGGCGCTCCCGAGGCAGAGGCTGTGCTGGATGTAACAAATATTGCCCCCGAAACTCTTCACGTAATGGTGTTTGACTATGCGTTCAACGGTACAATATACGGCGTTAAGGAAACTATATACGGCGACAGCGACGTAAACGATAAAATAGAGGCAAATGATGCCGCAGTCCTGCTGCAAAAGGTACTTGTCAGCACATATAAAATGCCGATCGAGGAAAAGAGCGATCTTTGGATGATTTATATGGATGTGGACGCTGATGCGGAAATAACCGCAAACGATGCAGTGCTCGTAATGCAGAAAGCTCTGCGCAGCACTTTCGTTTTCCCGATCGAAAAAGACGATAAAGAAGCTGATGACGAAGAGTAAAACCCGAAAACCGAAAACACAAATTTGGGTTTTCCCGTTTTTGCTTTTGAGTTTTTCCGTTTTTTTAACAAACTAAGGAAGTCCCCCCCCCACTTCTAAAGCGGGGGTGCTTACTTAAAATTCATTGGGTGTTATGATATAAAAGTATAATGATCAGTATAATATAGTGAACGTCAAAAATATTTGGACGTTCACTATAGGATGGGGCTCATAAATAATCCGCCTTAAGCAAGCTTAAGTCCGATTATTTAATTCGCTTACTATAATTTAATGCAAGGAGTTTTAAAATGAATTTACAGGATGCTTTGACACAGGAATTTGAAGTTATCAAAAAAAGAAAGGCGGAACCGCAGGAGGGTTCATACACAAGCTATCTTTTCGGCAAGGGTATCGACAAGATACTTAAAAAAATAGGCGAGGAAGCGACCGAGGTCATAATTGCCGCAAAGGACAACAAGCGCGAAGAAGTTATAGGCGAGGTATGTGATGTGCTTTTCCATACCGAGGTAATGATGTGCGAGCTTGGCATTGGCTGGCAGGATATTGCGGACGAGCTGACACGCCGCCGCGAAAAGGAAAATATGAATGTGGAAAAAGAAGCAAAACGCAAGGCGGAAAACCGCACCGACGAAACGGTGATAAACTGACCGATAAAAACCTATAAAAAACCTATAAAATAAGGAAGAATAATATGAAAGACCAAAAGACTCAAAAGATCGACTGGTTCAACTATTGGAAAGGCTTTACCCTGGGTTTTGTTATGCTTGCGTGGATAATTGCGGTGTTTTATCTGCGTTATCCTCTCTGGATACTGCTGCCGATAATTTTTGTTTATCTTGTGATAAATGCGATAATTTTCTACAGCTATTATCTCGGTATGGTCGGCAATTATTTCTATTTTGTCCGCCAGCCCGACAAAGCGCTCAAGTATTATCGCAAGGCCATAGCCAAAAATACGAAGAATGCGACCGCGCTTTATAACTATGCGCTTGAAATGCTGCATCAGGGCAACGCACAAGAAGCATTGAAGTATTTTGAACTTTCCGAAAAATACAATACCAAGCTTTTTTATGAGAAGAATATACCTATTGCAAAAAGCAGCTGTTATTGGGTGATGGGCGGCGAGGAAAATATACGCAAAGCCATTGCCATACTTGAAGAACTGAAAGACAGCTACCAATATGTAAATGTCGGCGCATACACAAGTCTGGGTTATTTTTACCTGCTTGTGGGCGAGCTTGATAAGGCGCTTGAATACACAAATATCGCACTTGAAGATGATAGGGAACACGCGCCTGCATGGGATAATCTGGGTCAGATACGCTTTGCGCAGGGTGATATGAAAGCCGCGGAAGAAGCGTTTACAAAGGCGCTTTCTTTCCGCAGTTATATGGTGGACAGCCTGTTTTATATGGGCGTTATATACGAGCGCAAAAAGGATAAGCAAAAGGCGCTTGAATACTATAAACGTGCGGCGGAATGTAATATTTCCGCGCTTAATACAGTAACGCGCGAACAGGTCGAAAACAAGATAAAGGCACTTGAAAAAGCGGCAGACGAAAAGGAGTGACTTTATGATAAAGCAAAAATGCAAGCAGTGCGGAAAAGAGTTTGAGCTTTCCGACAGCGAGATAAAGTTTTATAAAGACAAGGGGCTGACTTTGCCGAAACGCTGCGAGGACTGCCGCAAGGCAAACAAGGCGCAGAAAGAGGAAAATGCGCCTCAAAGCGGCAAGCCGAACAGAAAAAACGGTAAAAAGGCAGGTGCGATAGCTGCTGCGGCGGTGATAGCGGCAGGTTTGTTTGCGGGTCACGGTGCGTTGAGCAATAACAGCAATAATCAGCCCGCGCCCGTGCCCGAAACACAGTCCGAAATTGTCGTTAACGCAAATCAAGAGCAAAATACCGATAATTTTGTTGTAAATACAAACGAAAACGCCGCAGGCTCAGATGAACAGGCGGTTTCGCCCGATGACAATACCGTTCCCGAGGAAACACAGTATCATTTCCGAAATGAAAAAACTCTGCGCGAGCATTTTCAGAAACACGGCGGTGAATTCAACGGTCTGTATTCCACTATGGAGGAATACGAGTCGGGCGCATCCCGTGTCATCAACGACCCTTCTGCGCTGAATAAGCGTGAAAAAGAGGATAATGATTATGTTTACTATCTGGAAGATACGAATGAATTTGTTATCCTCTCCGAAGACGGTTATATCAGAACGTATTTCAAGCCAAATGCAGGCAAAAAATACTATGACAGGCAATAAGGGCGCGTTGTATCGGTGTTATTGGGATAATATTTATAGTAAACGACAAAAGTCTTTGGACTTTGGGCGTTTACTTGCGCCGACTGCGAGCCGCAAAGCGGCTTTATTCCTTGTACGCAGTCGTGTGCATGCCCCGCAGGGTTATAGTAAAGGACATTTTTAAATGTCG
>JAGAHK010000079.1 GCA_017627115.1 Bacillota bacterium
CATCTGAATGTCATTGTATTCGAGGTTTTCTGGAAAGTCTGACTGAAGAACATCTCCGTATTTTATAAGATTGTTAAGAGCCTGTTTAAAATCTTGCAAAATCCTCCATAAATGTGTATAATATAAATAAAAAAATATGGAGATATAGTTATGCATAATTACCCAAGTGATATAAGCAGAGAAGAATTTGAAATAATAAGGGAAGATTTAGAAAAAGCAAAAAAGAAAACCAAACCACGTCAAATAGATTTATATGATGTATTTTGCGGAGTTTTATATGTTGTAAAGGGAGGTATCCAGTGGCGTATGTTGCCTTCTGATTTTCCAAAGTGGCAATTATGCTATTATTATTTTAGATTATGGTCAGCAAAAGATAACAATGGTTCAAATGAGAGTATTCTAGAAAGAGTTTTAAAAAAATTGTTAAAATGATACGAAATGATACATTAAAAAAAGATAAAACAACATTTGGAATTATTGATGCTAAAAGTATTAAGAATGCAGATACTGCGGAGCAAAAAGGCTACGATGCGGGTAAAAAAGTATCTGGCATTAAGTTGCATCTGATTGTTGATACTTTAGGATTGCCGCATGCTGCTTATATTTCATGTGCTAATGTAACAGACCGAAATGGTGCACTTGAAATGATAAAGTGCAATCTTGATAACTTATCTGAAGTAGAAAAATTTTTAGCAGACGGTGGATATACAGGAGAAAATTTTGCAAATGCAGTAAATGCTTTATGTTCAGCTGAGGTTGAAGTAGTGAAACGAAGCGAACTTCATCAATTTGATGTTCTGCCAAAAAGATGGATAGTAGAACGTTCTTTTGGTTGGCTTGATAAATATCGTCGTTTGTGGAAAAATTGTGAAAGAAAACTTTCAACTTCATTACAAATGACGATTCTTGCGTTCATATCTACTTTTATCAAGAGATTTTAAACAGGCTCTGAGCAAACTTACATTTATGGTGGATATGAATCCCCAAAATGTATCGCAGGACGAGTACCTTGAAGTTGCGAAGAAATATGTAGACGATATGCAGGCGGCGATACAGGATAAGCAGTACGAGATCACGCTCGATATAAATTTCCTTTTTGGAAAAGACAGCGACATGGCAAATATGCTAAATGGCGAGTCAAATGCTTATTGGGCACAGATACTCACAAACGCACAGGAGCTCGGAAACGAACTTGTGGAAAACATCGCCAAAGGTTATCAGAACGGCTGGGACGAGCAATCAATGACGATGGTTGCTGAGAGCCTTAACAAGATGTCCGAAATACAAGCCAAGATACAAAAGGCGCAAGCCGAATCGCAGATGGAACTCTTGACGGCGGATTTCAAAATGAGCGATATGAGTCAGGAGTCCTTTGAACTGTATCTTGAAAAGCTGCAGGAACAAGGCGAAGCAATAACCGAGGCGGCAAAGACCGCATCCGCAAATGCAATGGCGGCCCAGAAGCTGATGCTTGAGGATGGGGCTATCGACTATGACACATATACCGCAAACATCGAGAGCATAAATAAGGCGTATGAACAAAAGGCGGCTGAATCCGCAAACGCTGTCCTTAACGAAGGTATGAAGGCAATAAAAGAAGTGTTCGGCGACGAATTTAACGGTGTAGCCGAACAGCTTAATGCCGAAATATCAAACATCACGATAGAGCCTGATGACTTGCAGGCGAGTATGGAGAACATACAGCGTGCAATCGAATCATCGATATCGAATGCAGGGATAAGCTCCGGCGTGAAAAAGAGCATAGGCGGTTATCTCGAAAAACTTATGCCTACCGCAGACGAACTTAAAAAGCTGGCGACAAGCGACCAATCTTTGTGGAAGGTGTATGGAGAAACACTTACATCGGTCGAGGCGCTCAAAACATTGTCGGGTTCGGGCAATCAAATGGGAAATGCGGTAATAAGCGCCGTAAATTCGAGGGGCAATCTTTATAACGCCGAAAAAGCGGGAAAAGACCTAAAGGCGGCAATAGTAAAGCCATTTAATGAGAAAATATCAATAACCGTTCCCGTTGAAGTGAAATATATGGAAAAGACCGTGTCAACGGTTCACGGAAAGGTTCCTTTGAGAAACGGCGAGGTTGACGAAACGCTCGGCGGTGCGGCTATAAAGGTGTATGACCTTTCACCGTACACAGGCGATAAGGTAAAGAAATCGAATGCAACGGGAACTACATATTTCGGCGGTGGCTTAACATACATCAACGAACACGGAAGTGAGATAATAGACCTCCCTCAAGGATCGAGAATATACCCGTCGGATAAATCGGAGAAGATGATGCGTCAGCCGAACATAAATGTAAATGTTACGGTTGCAGGAAATATATACGGCAGCGAACAAGCCGCCGATGAGATAGGCAGTGTTGTCTGCTCAAGAATAATGGAATGTATAAATGCGGTTTAGGAGGAATCAAAAATGCGAGATTACAGAAAATGCGGTCTTGGCTGCTTTAAGGATAAGCCTGATTCGAGGGATTATGTATACGCACCGGCAAAGGCAGCAAATGTGCGTTATCCGATAGAATACAAACTTGAAAACACTATCGTCAAAGATCAAGGCGAGGTAAATTCGTGCGTGGCTCATTCGATATCCACGATAAAAGAGATACAAGAATACTACGAAACGAAAAAGAAACTCATATTCAGCGTTGGTTGGATTTATGGTTTTCGTGTTGAAAATCAATACCGAGGCGAAGGGATGTATCCGAGAGAGGCACTCAACAATCTCATAAAATACGGAGATGTTCTTCAGTCCGATTTCCCGGAAAACCTCGAATACAATGACATTCAGATGCTTGTATCAAAAAGACGAGCAAACTGTATAACTAAGGCGGCAAACTTCAAGTGCAAAAGCTATGCCAGAGTTACATCATCAAATGACGTTAAATCGTGCCTTTACACAAACCACTCTCCTGTTATGCTTATTGCAGAGATTTATGACAGCTTTTATCACACGGGGAAAGACGGTGTTGTCAGAAACGAAAAAAGCGGCAATAACAACGGCGGTCATGCAATGACTATTGTCGGATGGAAGAAGATAGGCAACGTTGAATATTGGATAGTACAGAACTCTTGGGGTGTGGATTTTGCCGATAAGGGGTACTGTTATATTCGTTTCGGCTCGAA
>JAGAHK010000011.1 GCA_017627115.1 Bacillota bacterium
GCATACCGCAGCACTGACAGATCAGCTTTCTTGGAGCGCCTAATAGTGTATTTATCGACACATCGAAAAATTCGGACAGCAATTTCAGGGTTTCCGTGTTCGGTACGGTCTCGCCTGTCTCCCAACGGCTTACTGCCTGCCGTGTAACAAAGATTCGGTTTGCAAGTTCTTCCTGTGACATACCATTCTTTATTCGCAGTTCTTGAATTATATTTTTTGTTTCCATATTATCACCTCTTCAATATCATAATACAGATCATAATACCACACAAGCAACTGTCTGTTGCTTATATATAGTCACGCTTTGACAACAAGCAGCGACTTTTTTGTTCTTTTCTATAGTATCATAACTTTTCGGCTGTGATCGCCTTTTTTGATCAATTAGTGAGTACATTATCGTCCTCTGTGTTTTTCTTTTTTCTTTTGTTGTTTTATTTCAAACATCCGTTGTTTGTCAGCAAGTTTTTGTTCGCGTTTTTTCACCTTGCGTTCCTGTTTATTCTGTTCAAGCTGCATTTGCAAAGCCCTCTGCGATCTTGTGCCGATCCCGGACTGTTCTATTTGTTTTCTTGCGTTCCTTTGCCTTCGTTTGGGATTATCTGCTGCTTTGCGCTGCCATATATCAACTTCCCGACTAAACCGCAGCGCATTGTAATGCCCGAGTATAAAAGCATAGACCTCTTGTTCTTTAGGCTCTGCACCGAATGTGACCTTACATACAGACAGCTTGCCGTTATCATAGCGCTCAAATACTCCTACCCAGAACGGCTCATCAAAAAAGACTGTCAGCTTTTCTTTCATAACGTCATCTCCTTATCGGTCGTTTTGGTGATATATGACTAAAATAGCTGTCAATACACATTTTTGCCGCACACAGCTTGCTGTGTCCGAGCTTTTACAAGCCATTCTGTCAGAAAACGCATCTGCTCTTCTGTGTGAAACCAATGTTCACCGCATGGCATTACCGTCAATCCCATGCCTGTTCTTTCGGCAAATGCAGTTATCGTTTCAAGACTCGTCAAACTGTCATTTTCGCCGTAAAGTATCTCGGTGGGAATATGCCATTCTATCGGGTGTTTTCTGACATAGCATAAATACTCCCATGAAAGTGTTTCCCCGAAGTCGGTTTTTGTCTCGCCGTGCTGTGCGAGCTCATTTTCACTAACGCCTGCCCATTTCATCATATCAAGGATAAGCCGCTCCATATCGACAATGGGCGAAATGAAAAACGCTTTGTCTATCTGTCTGTCCGCCAGTGAGTGCATAGTGAAGTACGCACCTATGCTGTTTGCTATGATTATGATTTTCTTACTGTCTGCACACAGCTTTTCAAAAAGTTTCGGGAACTCTGTCCTTGCCTGCCACGGTGTTTCGGCTTTGTATTCAAGTCCTATCACATCATTTCCCGTAAACAATGGCTTGTAGAACTTGGCTTCATCGGCATTGCCGTTTTTGCCGTGAATATATATAACTGTATTCTTCATAATTATAAACCAAATGAAATACCGCAGATCTTCCATGTGCCGTTCACATTTACGATACGGATATCCACAGTCTCCTTTTTACCAAAATTATCATATTCCGCCAAAATCGAGTAACCTTCCTCAAAGGTCTTTTCGATGTTCGGATTTGCATCGGAAAACAGGTAGAAGCCCTTTGCGCTGTCCTTCATATATAGTCCGTCATCCGCATCTGTATAGATCGGTGTGTCGCCGTCAACAATATAACTGTAACGCTCCGAGATCATATCCTGTGTCAGATACTTTTCTTCATAACAGCGAATGTCTTTCGTGTTTGCAAAATCCGTATCTGTTACCTTGTAATAAGCGGTTTCGTTTACCGTACAGACGGTTTCCGCATCATACTGCAAACCTCCTCCGGCAAGACGTTCCATCATATTCAATGCACAAATCAGTTCCCGTGCCTGTTCGATGGTCGGAACATCCCGGTCTGTACCGCTTTGTGTTTCGGGATCGGGAACAGTGATACTTGTCAGTTCTGCTGCTTCAGCGGAAGTTTCTGTAATAAGTTCTGTTTTAGTCGTTGCTTCTGTTATGGCTTCGGCGGCTGCCGTTAAAGATGTTTCGTTTTCGCGGTTCGTGATGCTGCCGCATCCTGCAGATAAAAGACAGGATGTAAAACAAACTGCAAATATAATTCTTCTCATGGTTTATCCCTCTTGATCTTGCGCTGCATAGGTTTTGATAAAATGACGGCTGAACGCCTCGATCTGCTTGAGCGTTTCCTCAGTTTTCTCGGGCTCACGATCACAAAGATGTATCAGTGCCGAAATCGGTGCAGTATAGGCAAATGCAAGCATATTCGGGTCATCACGCCGAAGCAGGTTATTGTTCATCATACCCTCAAAAATATGTGTGAACATCTCGGTCAGACCCGTCAGAAAATGCTTTGTTGCAAGCTGACTTGCACGTTCATCACGATACTGCTCGATCGACAGGAGTTTCCTTGTCATTACTACACGCTTATCGTGTACAGTAAAATCGACCATATTCATCGTCATAGCAACAAGCCCCTCAAGCGAATCAGGTATTGACGGCAAATTCTCGGCAGAGCCGAAACGTTCGTTATAATAAGCAATCATTTTGTCCAGCAGCGAGTTCCAGATCTCCTCTTTGCTGTTGAAGTGCTTGTACATTGAAGATTTCACAAGCCCCAACGAAGCAGTTAACTCACGGATATTTGTGCCGTCAAAGCCCTTTTGCGAAAATTGCCTTAGTGCCTCATCAAGTATTCTTTCCTTTGTATCTTTTGCCATAATTACCTCCAACACAACAAGTGACCTATCGTTCACTTGTTGTGTTCATTATAGCGAACGATAGGTCACTTGTCAATAGTGTTTTTGCATTTATATATTACTTTTTGAAAAGATATAGCATTATATTCATTACTGTTATGTTCCTTACAGGATATTATCAATAATCTGTATCTAATCAATTTTTCATTTCTTTTTACCCGTAATATCGGGCTTATATTTTATTGTTATGTTTTTGCATTGCAGAAACACATAGAATAGTATATAATATTTTCAAACCGAGATTTCAGGCACAATATAACAAAAATAAGCCTATAAGACAAGTCTTAATATCTTATCTCATAGACTTATAAAAAAATTATGATTTTCTAAAATCTGTGCTTTTTTAAACCACATCAATCAATATCCAAGACCACATCATATATTTACCGCCTGACATATCTCGTCATAAAGTTTCGTCTCGGAATTGAATTTTTGTGTCAAAAAAGTGTCAACCACGACACATAGCTTCTTGAACGCTTGAATTTAATCAGCTTTCAAGAGTGATTATCGACAAATTATATTTTATGTGAGTGTTACAACGAATGCCGCTTAAATCCAATGTTACGATTGATAAAATGATGAAAATGCACCAAATTTACACCAATTTGCCCATACGGGCGTAATAACTTATAAAAAGAAATGAGCGGTGGCTGTATGTACATTTATTTTTGACAACAAAATTATAACATACAATTAAATAAACTTCAATATTTTTGCACTTGCATAGAAAGGTTCTTTCCTTTTTTGCAGGTGCATTTTTTATTAGTTTTTATCCCAAAATCTCGGTGTGAAAAAGTTTTATGCTTTTTATGCGTAACTGTATTGTAAAATGGTTACGATATAAAAATATCCCGAAATATCGGGGAGAAAGGGGCAAAAAATATGGATAAGAAGTTAATAGGATATGCAAGGGTCAGCAGTATAACTCAAAACGAGGACAGACAGATTATAGCCTTGACGGAATACGGTGTGCCGCCAAAGCTGATTTTTACAGACAAGGTCAGTGGTCGGGACTTTGACAGGGAAAATTACAAACGTATGTTGAAAAGACTTAAAAAGGGCGATATTTTAGTTATTAAAAGCATTGATAGGCTTGGGCGCAGTTACAAGGATGTTATAAAGCAATGGCAGCATATAACGCAGGATATAGGCGCGGATATTGTGGTTTTGGATATGGGCGGTCTTTTGGACACTCGTCAGCACAAGGATTTGATAGGAACGCTTATCTCGGACATCGTTCTCCAACTATTATCGTATGTGGCTGAAAACGAGCGTTTGAATATTAAACAA
>JAGAHK010000080.1 GCA_017627115.1 Bacillota bacterium
AGGACAGGTTGGTAAATCATTTAGAAATGAAATAACACCTGGTAACTTTACATTCAGAACAAGAGAGTTTGAACAGATGGAGCTTGAATTCTTCTGCAAGCCCGGCACAGAGCTTGACTGGTTCAAATACTGGAAAGATTTTTGCTACAATTGGTTAAAGAGTCTTAATATAGACGAGAAAAACCTTGTTATGCGCGATCACGAGCAGGCTGAACTTGCTCATTACAGCAATGCAACAACAGATATAGAGTATATGTTCCCGTTTGGCAAAGGCGAGCTTTGGGGTATTGCCTCAAGAACAGACTTCGACCTTAAAGCACATACAAATCACAGCGGTGAAACACTTGATTATTTTGACCCGACAACAAACGAGAAATACATACCTTTCTGTGTTGAGCCCTCACTCGGTGCTGACCGTGTTACACTTGCTTTCCTTTGTGAAGCTTATGACGAAGAAGAACTTGAAGGCGGCGATGTAAGAACAGTACTTCACTTCCACCCTGCTCTTGCACCCATAAAAGCAGCTGTACTTCCTCTTTCAAAGAAGCTTTCGGAACAGGCTATGGAAGTGTATTCAATGCTTTCCGAAGAATTCAACTGTGAGTTTGACGATGCACAGAGTATCGGCAAGCGTTATCGCCGTCAGGATGAGATAGGCACACCTTTCTGTATCACATACGATTTTGAATCGGCAGAAGACCTTTCTGTTACTGTACGTGACAGAGATTCTATGGAACAGGAAAGAATAAAAATAGCCGATCTTAAAGAATACTTAAAGAGCAAAATGGCATTTTAATTAGTTTTTTGATCAATATTATTGTAACAAAAAACCGACCGTTCAAAAGAACAGTCGGTTTTTTGTTACAATAATAGCTTTTAAAAAGGAGCCACTCTTTTTATTATTTGATATAGTCAAGGATCTTGCTTATGATAACAGCTGCTTGTGCGCGTGTTGTGTTGCCTTTTGGTTCGATTTTATTGCCTGTACCGTTTACGATACCTGCATTTATCATAGCGGAAACACTTTCTTTTGCATATGCGCTTACCGAAGAACCATCTGCAAAATTATCAAGCATAGCAAGGTTGCTGTTGATAACTACACCTTTGTATTCTGCTGCGCCTTTTGCCATTATCATCATATCCTGACGTGTTATAAAGCTTTCCGGTGAAAATGTGCCGTCACCGTTGCCGTTAACAATGCCTGCCGCTTTTGCAGCAGCTACTGCATTGGCATAATATGCACCCGCAGGTACATCGGTAAAATTATCTGTGCCGTTGTTTTCAAGGCCCAAAGCTCTTGAAAGCATAACAACAAAATCACAGCGTTTTACATTGCTGCCCGGCTTGAATGTGCCGTCCGAATAACCGTTTATAACACCCTTTGCCGCAAGGTCATTGATATAGCTTACTGCCCATGCGTGGTTTCCGAGGTCGGTAAAGCCCGCATTAACCGGAGCGGGTGGAGCTGAAGTTGTTGCTTCTGTCACTGCTTCGGTAACTGCATTTGTGGCAGCTTCGGTTACAGTTTCCTGTGCCTTTGTTGTTCTTTCACTGCTCGAGCCCGAACCGGAGCCGGAGGACTGTCTTGCTGTTGTTGCCTCTGCTGCGGTTTCGGTCTGAACAACTGCCGCACCGCCGACAGAAACATTGGCGGATGCATCTGCATACCAGCTTTCTATAGGCTCAACGGTAGCAAATTTTGCATTCTGTACGTGAATATCAGCATTGCCCGATGCAATTGCTTCAAAGCATACTGTACAAAGTGTACCCTTATCATATATCTTTTTTAACATCATATTTTCATCTGCCGCCGAAACAAAAGCAGATACCTTGATCATACCGATCTCAGCTGCCGAAAGACTGCCGTTGCTTTTGCCTGCGTAATTGGCATCATTTGCCTCGGGCTTGATATTTGTCATGGTATTCAGCAGGTTTTCCGTAATGAACATCTGCGTCATATTATTGCCGTCCGTATAGGTAAGTGTATCGGCGGCAACTGCACCCGCACCCTTTGCCCTTACAACAGAAGGATCATACTCGATGATCATATCAAGGCTTGTAAAACCTGTATTCTCTGTCAGGTCAAACTCTACATCAAAGACATCGCCTGCCTCGACCGAAGCAGGTGCGTTTATCTGCATTGATGCAGAGCCTGCATAAACATTTACCGCTGACATCAAGCCGAGTGCCAAAGCGGCAGCTATTATTTTTTTCATAATTATTTACCTCCGTAAAATTTATTTCACAGCAGAAAGGTTTTG
>JAGAHK010000081.1 GCA_017627115.1 Bacillota bacterium
CTGTAATTGCTTCAATTAAGAATATATTCGATTATTATGATAATTCTGATTTTAAAAAAGTTCAAGAGGAATTTGACTACTTAATGATCGGTATACAAAATGAACTTTTTATATGTTCAATAAACGAACATGTTAAAATAAACGTCAATGGTTTGACCAAAACAACTTCCTTTCGTTTATCGCCGAAGCATGAATTTTTTAGAGTTAGAACGGTAAATGCAAGGTCAACAATAATTGAACATAATGCAGATGAGCTTTTCCACCTTCCGATGACAAAACGCGCACAATCAAATAACGAAAGATTTAGTATAGCGGGTTTTCCAAGTTTATATTTAGCCTCGATGTTACAACTAGCTTGGCAAGAATCAGGATATCCTTCAGAATATTATTAGACTGATTTTTGTTGAATGATAGGTTTGCGTAGTAACTATAAAAAGGTGTGTTTCCAGTTGAAACAATGGTATCGAATGCTCTCACATTATTAACAATCTATTTTTGAGGTTTACAAAAAAATGAGCAGCCAAACCTCGTGACTAGAGAAAAGTCTGTGGAGAATTGTAAGCTTATACAGCGTGATACCAAAGGAACAATAGTCCGATTCTTCCAAAAACACATTTCAGGATGTTTTTGGAGCAGAATATTAGGGTGTTAGCCTGTTTTTGTCACAGGTATGGTATTTTCATCATTCAAAACGGAACCTATACTAAAATCTATAATGGCAATACCGTTATCATAATAAAGCATCATAATATGAGGATAGTAGAATTACTGAACCCTCAAGAAGTGAAACTAAGGATTTAATTCATACTAAAGGCAGTAAAAATTGGTTACTCGCACTGACTGACTTTTGACTGACCGGTTATTGTTTTCTATCGGTATAATATGTATTGTGGCTAAAACAGAAACTTCGCTGAAACAGCGGGTTTGTGGTTGAATGTAGGGTAGTGGAAGTGCAGCTTTGAATGTCTTTTAATCAAGGGGTCCCGGGTTCGAGTCCCGGGTGTCTCAGTCTTTCAAAGGGGCTCAAACAGCAATGTTTGGGTCTTTTTGCTTTTTTTTGGAGGGAGTTCCTATATCACGGCACGTTAGAAAATCTGAAAAATTTAATTCAATTCCCGTTATCAGATTCTTTTGAAAGACTGTATTTAAGTGGGTCACAAAATTTTCTGTCACAATTAAGGCACCTTGAAAAAAGGTGCCTTCTGACTGTCAAAAAAGATTTTTTTATATAAAATTTATGAATTATCAAAAAATCAATAATTCATTTAACAAAGTAACTCAAAGCGTCGCAGACTTTGATCCGCAGGCGGAAACTGCGTTTTCGCCGAGGAGCAAAACTTGCTTTTGCTACAGATATTCGGGCAAGTGTATCTTTGATGCACGCAGCCCGAATGCAATTTGACAGAAAACTATAGGTTTTCTGTCAAGGCTGTCGACTTTATCGACAGCCAAAAGGCACCTTGAAAAAGGTACCTTTTTAAATAGTTCTCCCGAATTATCGCGCCGCCGTGCGAACTGTTCGGTGCACGGCGGTTCTTTGGTTTTTGTGTACTTGTAAATAGCGGTCGGTCGGTGCCGCGTTAAGCATTTATGTCGTTTATCGCCTTGAAATTCTTTGCGTTGCTGCCGTAAAGTTTGCAAAACACCCGATAATTACGGTCATAGACTGCTTTATTATCCATATTGGGATGATAGACAGCTTTGACGGGAATAAGTTTCCCTGCTTTTTCAGGTGTATCAATGATTTTCATTCCGAGTGCGATAAGCAAAGCGGCCCCGACTGTTCCCGCATTCTGCGGGTCGTCTACTGTTTCAATAACTCTGCCTGTGATATCCGCAAGCATCTGACAGGTCACGCCTGAAAGCGCACCGCCGCCCACAAATCGTATTGTATCAGAGGTCTTTATCTTTGCCGATTCACACTCCAGCAGCCACCGCAAATGAAAACAGATACCTTCCAGTACAGCCCTTATCATATCACGTTTGCCGTTTTCAAGTTTAAGGTTAAAGAACATACCCGCCGCACAGGAATCCTCAAAAGGACTTCTGTTTCCGTGCATCCACGGTGTGAATATCACTCCGTTAGATCCGGGCGGTACACGGCTGACTTCATCCGACAGATAATCATATAAGCTCTTGTATTTCTTTTCGTGCTCCTCTGAAATGTTCATATTCCGGGAATACACACCCACCTCATCAAGCGCAAGATGATCCTTGACCCATTCAAAGCATTTTCCGGCTGTTTCCAGTTCCGCATAGTAGTGAAAACACCCTTTTAAGCCCGACATAACACCCGTCATACTGCATAGGGGATCTACCGCCTGATGATCCATCAGCGTGATGACCCAGCCCGATGTTCCGACATAGATATGCGTTTGACCGATATTTGTACATCCTGCGCCGATGCCTGTCAATGTTGCATCCCCGCCTCCGCCGAAAACGGGTATGCCCTCGGGAAGCCCAAGCTCTGCCGCAGATGAGGCAGTCAGCTTCCCTGCCACGTCTGTACATTCGATAAGGTCGGGGAGGTGTTCGGGCTTCACGCCGTACATTTTCGCAAGTCCGATATTCCAACCCTCTTTGCCTTTTCGGGTATCATAAAGAAAGGTCGCAAATGCCGAGTCTACCGTTCTTACAATGTTACCGGTACAGCGTGCTATAAGATAGTCGTTCACATCGAGCCACTTATATACCTTTTCAAAAATATCCGGCTCGTTTTTCTCGACCCACTTATATTTATACACGGGATCTTTTACACTCATAGATGCTGTTTTGTTGATATAAAGGTTTCTTAGCAGCTTAAAAGCATTGCAGCCCGAGATTTTGATAAGCCCCTTACCGAGCCCTTCTTTAAACTCGCTGACAGCCCTTGTATCAAGATAACTCATAGGACGGCGCAGAGCGTTTCCCTGCTCATCGACCAAGACCACGCCCTGCATTTGTGTGCAAAAGGATATACCCGCTATCTCCGAAGGCTTGATATCCGTCTTTTTAAAAAGATCCTTTGTGGTCTTGACGATCGCATTCCACCATTCTTCCGCATCCTGTTCCACTCCGCCGTTTTCAAGAATATAAAGACCGTATTCCTCACTTGTATGACATATCAGGCGGATAGTACTGCTTATTTCAAAAAGACAAGTCTTGACTGCGCTTGTCCCGAAATCATAAACTATTGCATACATATTCTTTCCTCTGTTGGGTACTTCTAAAAGCATAGTTTTTATTGTTTTCCCGTTATTCTTTCAGATGTATATTTGTTCCCGAATCTATTTTGCGATGGACCTTCTCCATGGTCTTCTTGTCCATTTCCGGCCAGTCATTGACCTTCTGTGCCTTATTGGTAATAAGATAGGCTTTTTCCGCACAAAGCGCAATGGGGGTATCGGAAAGAGAATCGGAATAAAAGTTATCTATCAACGGAAAACCGTGGTCTATCATATATCGCGCCTTTTCCTTTGCATACATCAGGTTATTTGTAAATACGCCGAATTCACGGTCATATTCCGAAGCTACATAATTAACACCGAGCCGTTTTGATATCGGTGCGATAATACAGTCGGGTGACGCACTTATGATAAGATCATCGGGCTTTTTCTGCGCAAGATACCACGCAGATATTCTTTTTTCGTGCTTATCCCAAAATTTTTCGATCTGCTCATCAAAATCATCTATCATTCCAAGAAAACTGAAAAAATATCTTTCCAGTCGGTGCCGCGGCAGTTTTCCTGTTTTATACAGTATCAGGTATTTGATAGCTTTCGGTACAAAGGTGAACCACAACTTCGGGTGACGGTTTGCACACCATAAAGCGAAACTCACGGTACAGTCGGGATAATAAATCGTTCCGTCAAAGTCATATACATTCATCATTTTTTCTCCTTTGTCGGTTTTCATTCTAATCAAATACGCACTTTGAACAGCTATCATAGTCATATAGCTGCCCAAAGTGCGTTTTTATAAATATAAGAATATAGAAAGGGCACAGTCATCCTGTGTTGTGTCAGCAAAACGCATTGACATAGGCCGGTCAACCCCTTTATCAAAACTCTACAATATTATGCTATTATTGTAGCATAGATCAACCGAATAGTCAATGCGAATTGTGCTTTGCATTATA
>JAGAHK010000082.1 GCA_017627115.1 Bacillota bacterium
AAATTTTTTTCATTTTTATCGAAAATATCCAATATTTTCTTTTTTAAACACCCGTTTTCGGGCAAATCAAGCAAAGGATCGGCTTGATAAAGCTTCAAAGCTGCCTCTCTGACCTTTTCAAGTATTGGTATATCTTTATAGAGGTTTGCAATTTTCATTTCGGGCAGACCATGCTGTCTTGTACCGAAGAAATCACCGGGTCCGCGGAGCTGAAGGTCTTTTTCACTTATTTCAAAACCGTTGTCTGTCCTGCACATTGTCTCAAGACGTTCTTTTGAAAGCTTGTTTTTACTATCGCTCACAAGCACACAATAGCTTTTTTCACTGCCTCTGCCGACACGGCCGCGAAGCTGATGCAGCGCCGAAAGTCCAAATCTCTCCGCATTTTCTATTATCATAAGCGTTGCATTAGGAACATTAACGCCAACCTCTATTACCGTTGTAGAAACCAATATATTGACCTCACCGCGATAAAAGCCATCCATTATAAACTGTTTTTCGTCCGACTTCATTTTTCCGTGCAGACATTCGACGCGAAGTTCACGGAAGATACTTTTCAACTCATCGGTGTATTCTATAGCAGCTTTAAGGTCGTTCTTTTCGTTTTCTTCTATCATCGGACAGATAATATATACCTGCCTGCCCTGTGAAACAAGTTTTTCGATAAAGGCATATAACCGTTTATGATAGCTTGTATTCACAGCAAAAGTATCTATTTTCTGCCTGCCCGGAGGCAAAGAATCAATAGTACTTATGTCAAGATCACCATAAAGTATAAGTCCCAGGGTACGAGGTATCGGTGTTGCAGTCATAACAAGAACATGAGGCGCACTGCCCTTCTGTTCAAGCATTTTGCGCTGATTTACACCAAAACGGTGCTGTTCATCCGTTATTGCAAGCCCAAGTGATTTATACACGACCGTATCCTGAATTACGGCATGTGTGCCTATTATCATCTTTGAAATGCCAAGTCTGATATTCTCATAGGCATTTTCTTTTTCTTTTTTCTTCATGCCGCTTTTTAAAAGCTCACATCTTATGCCAAGCTTTGCAAAAAGCCTGCTTATGCCCTCATAGTGCTGTGTTGCCAATACATCAGTCGGCGCCATAAGTACAGCCTGATAGCCGTTTTGTATAGTCATATACGCCGCAGCTATAGCAACGGCAGTTTTACCGCTGCCGACATCACCCTGGATAAGTCTATTCATAACAAAGCCGCTCTCCATATCGGTGCGAATCTTGTTAAGTACCTTTGCCTGGGCGGCTGTCAAATCAAACCCGAGAACATTAAGCACAGGCGTTATATCTGTATTCTTAATTATAATGTCATTCTGTTTTTTCCTTACTGCGCCTTTCAGCTGCAAAAGGCGCATCTGCAAAAGAAAAAGTTCTTCAAAAACAAGTCTTTCCCTTGCGCGGAAGAAATCCTTATCACTTACGGGAAAATGTATGTTTTCTACAGCATATCTGCGCGGCGAAAGAGAGTATTTTTTCAAAATATCCTGCGGCAGAAACTCAGTCAGCTCATTCGCTGCCGCATCAAGCGTATTCTGTATAACACCTCGCAGGACTTTTTGTGTAAGCCCCTTTGTAAGAGGATAAACAGGAATTATTCTGCCGTTTGAAAGACTTGTTTTTTGCTTATTATATATCTCCCATTCGGGGCTTTCGACCTGTAAAATGCCGAATTTTTCACTTGCCTTGCCGAAAAACCAATATTCTTTATTAAGGTCAAAACTGTTTTTAAGATATGGCTGATTGAACCAGACGAGCTCGATCTGCGCAGTATCATCATGTACTTTTGCCCTTACAAGTTTTATCTTGCCGCGTATACTCAGCGTCGGCTTATCGGAGAGCTTTGCTGCAAAGCCGAATGTGCTGCCGGGTGTTATATCGGCAATTGGTGTGATGACGCTTCTGTCCTCATAATCACGAGGAAAATACTCCAACATATCCAGCACGGTATACACTCCGAGCCCGTTCAGTTTTTCCCTGCGCTGATCACCAATATTTTTAATGTTTTCTATTCCGTCGCTTAAAAGCATATCATTCCACCGAAATCAGATAATAATACAAAGGCTGACCGCCCATACGACACTCTGCTTCTAAATCGGGATACTTTTCGCAAATACGTTCAACTGCTGCTTCGGCATCATTTCTCGATACATCTTCACCATAGTAAAGGCAGATATAAGAAGCATCTTCCGCATTATCTACCATATTTGCAATAAGCAAATCAAGCGCGGCATCAAGGTCTGTATCGACCAAAACAAGCTTGTCATCCACAAGACAGAGATAATCACCCTCGTGTATCTCATTATCATCAAGAACAGTATCTTTCACAGCAAAAGTGATCTGTCCGCCAAAAACGCTGTTCATGCTTTCCGTCATGCTCTTGATGTTTTCTTCTGTTGAATTATCATTTATAAAACCTACCATTGCGCCTATACCTTTTGGTATTGAAGTCGATCTTATGACAACCGTTTTTCTGCTTTCGCATATTTCCGCAGCCTGTTCTGCCGCCATAATGATGTTTTTATTGTTTGGCAGCACAAAAACAGTTTCTGCATTAACGCGCTCTATTGCATTAAGTATTTCCTCGGTACTCGGGTTCATGGTGTTGCCGCCTTTTATAACCCTGTTAACGCCGAATTTCTTGAAAAGCTCTGCAATGCCATCACCCATAGAAACAGCCACAAAACCATATTTTTCGGGCTTGCTTTCCTCTGCAAAACTTATCAGATTTGTATGCTGCAATCGCATATTCTCAATTTTTATATTTTCAAGCGCACCTATCTTCAATGCACGTTCAAGCACCTGACCTGGGTTATTTGTATGAACATGCACTTTTATTATATCGTCATTATCAACCGCAACTATGCTGTCGCCTATATTTTCAAGGAAACTGACAAGCTCTGCCTTATTGTCGTTTCTGCCGTTTTCGACATTCACAAAAAATTCTGTACAGTAACCGAATTTAATATCGCCCGATGCCGAAGCTGCGGGAACAGACTCTCTGACAGCGGGTGTTTCGGCGGTTTCAAGCATATTATCTATGCCCATATTCTCAAAGCCGCCCTCAACAATATACAAAAGTCCCCTGCCGCCTGCATCCACAACACCTGCCTGTTTGAGCTGCGGCAGCATATCAGTAGTTTTATCAAGCATCTCGGAAGCATATGATATTATCTCTTTAAAGATAGTTTCAAGAGTAAGATCGTCTTCATCGGTATCAAGGACTGTTTCTGCCGCTTTTTAGGCAAGTGCCCTTATTATAGTAAGGATAGTACCCTCTTTTGGTTTCATTACCGCTTTATAAGCAATCTCCATACTGCCTTTAAGACATTCTGCAAGTTCGGGGACCGTGATCACCGACTTATTCTCCGCAGCCTTGTATATACCGCGGTATATCTGCGACAAAATAACACCTGAATTGCCCCTTGCGCCTTTTAATGCACCATTTGCCACTGCCTGCGCTACTTGTGAGAAATTGGGAGAATTCACCCTTTCCGCCTCGCGTGCAGCTGCCTGCGCCGTCATGGTCATATTTGTGCCCGTATCACCATCGGGCACGGGAAAAACATTAAGCGAATTTACAAATTCTTTATTTGCTGCAAGTTTGTTTGCTCCATTTATAACAAATCTGCGCAGCATATAGCCATCAATTTTAATATAACTCAATTGAATTATCCTCCAGATCGTTAATAACTGCTAATTTTTATTTTCCGTCAACTCTTATTCCCTCAACGTATATATTTACAGTATCTACAGCAAAGCCTGTAAATTCTTGCACCTTATACTTTACTGTGGAAGATATAGTCTCGGAAATTGCCGGTATGTTTATACCGTATTCCATAATAACATGCAGATCAACGGAAATCACATTTTCATCAACGCGCACAATAACACCCCTTGTGATACTGTCTTTTTTAAGAAGCATAACAATGCCGTCCTTAACGCTTTTTACTGCCATACCAACAACGCCGTAACATT
>JAGAHK010000083.1 GCA_017627115.1 Bacillota bacterium
AAACATCATGAAAAAGGCTTTTATTTTTGAAGCTTTGGCTGTAATTATCACCCTTGCTGCAATTTTAATATCGGAAAATCTGCCGCGTAACGCAGTTATTTTTGAAATGTATGTCATTCCGGATGTAGAATCTTCCCCCGCCTACGGCTACGGATTTTTTTGGCACGAGACTTCCGCTGTTGTTGAACAAAAAGGCTTTGACTGCTATATTACAACACAGCACGGACATACAATATCCGCAAAAGCCACACCACAGGGAGCAGCTTTTGTTTTTACAGACCCGAAGACATATTCGGGGAAGATGTCGCCCGCCGATGCACTAAAACTCAAACGGATAAGCAGCTATATAAAAAGCGCCTACAATACGGGTGATGACATTATACAGCATGACGGAGACCATATTTACATTTATACCGACGGATCATATTATCAAGGTTCAAGTGATAAAAAAACGGATTTTTACAAAGAACTCATGACCGATGATAAATTTAATGAACTTATCGGCTTGATAGATAAATACACAATAACGGAGCAGAAAGAGGAAATAAAATGAGTGATATTATTTTAAGAGGAACCTTTGGGAACAACAGCGGCAGAATTTTTGTCGCAAACACACACGATACGGTAAATCAGGCTTTTGAGTACCACAAGACAACGCCCGTAATGACTGCGGCACTTGGCAGAGCGCTTACGGGTGCGGCAATGATGGGCAGTATGCTCAAAGGTGAAAACGACCTTCTGACCATAACCGTAAAAGGCGACGGTCCCGGTGCGGGGCTTACCGTAACTGCCGACAGCAAGGCGCGTGTAAAGGGTTATGTGTACAATCCCGTTGCGGATATGCCTCTCAAACCAAACGGCAAACTCGATGTTGCGGGCGCTCTCGGTTTCGGAAATATGACGGTAATAAAAGACCTCGGCTTAAAAGAACCGTATGTAGGACAGATACCCCTTGTCAGCGGCGAGATAGCGGAAGATCTGACATACTACTTTGCAAAAAGCGAGCAGGTACCTTCCGCAGTTGCTTTGGGCGTGCTTGTTGACCGCGATTACACCGTAAAGCAGAGCGGCGGCTTTATTATACAGATGCTGCCGAACGCCGAGGATGAGATGATAGATGCGCTTGAAGAAAAAATGCGCACGCTGCCAAGTATAACACAAATGCTTGAAAAAGGCATGAGCTGTGAGGATATAATGAATGAAACGGTGGGCAGCTTCGATCCCGTTATAATGGACAAGATACCCGTTGAATACTACTGCAACTGTAACAGAGAGCGTGTTGAAAAGGCGCTTGTATCGGTCGGCAGAGAAGAACTTGAAGATATTTTAAAAAAAGATAAAAAGGCAACGCTGCACTGTCATTTCTGCAACAAAGATTATCTTTTCAGCGAGGATGATATAAGAAATATACTGAACAGGCAATAAAAAAATGAACACTTTAAGCTTATATATCCACATTCCGTTTTGCATAAAAAAATGCGCATACTGTGATTTTTTAAGCGCCCCGCAATTCGATGCCGCGGGCGCTTATTTTGCTGCGCTCAAAAAAGAGATAAACGCTTTTGAGACAGATAAGGAGATCTATTCGATATTTTTCGGCGGAGGTACGCCGAGCGCCGTAGATGAAAGGTATATTGCGGACATTCTTGACCTTATTGCAAAAAAATACAGTATTGCAAGGGGCTGTGAGATAAGTCTTGAATCCAATCCGGGCACACTCACCGAGAACAAGCTCAGAACCTATAAGAATTCGGGTGTGAACCGTATAAGTATGGGTGCGCAGAGTTTTGACGACCGTCTTTTGAAGATATTGGGCAGGATACACAGCAAAAACGGGATAATAAAAAGCTTTGAGCTTGTGAAAAAGCACTTTGACAACCATAATCTCGACCTTATGTTTGCCCTGCCCTCGCAGAGCCTTGAAGATTGGCAGGATACGCTTGAAAACGCTATAAAGCTTGAACCGACACATATTTCAGCCTACAGTCTTATTATAGAAGAAGGTACGCCTTTTTACGATAAATACGAACCTGCAGACGAAAAGCTCGACCGCGATATGTACTATGCCGCACGCGATCTTCTTGCAGAAAACGGTTACAGACAATACGAAATATCGAATTTTGCAAAAACGGGCTTTGAGTGCAGACATAATCTGGTCTATTGGCAGGGCGGCGATTACAAGGGCTTTGGTCTCGGTGCGGCAAGTCTGATAAACAGCAGCCGACTTAAAAACACCGAGGATATGCAGCGGTATCTTGACGGAAAAACCATTGCCGAGACCATAGTTTTAAGCCGTTTTGAACAAATGCAGGAGTTTGTGATGCTCGGACTGCGCTGCACGGACGGCATAAGTGCAGAAAAATTCAAAAACACCTTTGAGACCGATATTTACACCGCGTTTGGCGATATTATAAAAAAACACGAAAAATCGGGACTGCTTGAGATAAGCGGCGATAATATCCGCCTGACAAAAAAAGGTATCGACCTTTCAAATATGGTCTTTGTGGATCTTGTGTAGAATATATGCAAAATCGCTGTAACAGGTATTTGCGTTTTTATAACAGATATGATATGATATAAAATAAAGAACATTTCCGAAGAAGTATGCGCACTCTGCGCGTAAATATACAAAAGGACTGATATACATATGGCATTTGACGGTATAATGATACGCAGCATCATAGACGAGCTGAACGATAAAATAGTGGGCGGACGCATAGACAAGGTCTATCAGCCCGAAAGTGACGAGATAATTTTAGGCATACGCTCATTCGGTGTGGGCTGCAAGCTTTTGCTGACGGCCAACCCCTCACATCCCCGCTTGCAGCTGACGGAAAGAAGCAGGGAAAATCCGCCCGAACCGCCGCTTTTTTGCATGGTCTTGCGCAAACACATACAAAGCGGCAAAATACTGGAGATAACACAGCCCTCTTTTGAACGTATAGTCAACATTAAAATAGAAGCCCTGAACGAAATGGGCGATTATACGATAAAAACGCTTGTTCTGGAGATAATGGGCAGGCACAGCAATCTTATACTTATTGACGAAAACAACACCATACTTGAATGTGCGCGGCACGTAAGCTTTGACAAAAGCTCGGTAAGGCAGGTATTGCCCGGAAAAGAATATGTGCTGCCGCCCTCGCAGGACAAGACGGACACGCTGACTCTTGACGAGAATAATTTTGCAAAGGTGCTTGCCGCAAATCAGAGCGACAAGGCATTTGCTGCCATATACAAAGGTTTCACGGGCATAAGTCCCGTTATTGCCGATGAGATATGCCACAATGCGGATGTTGCAAGTGAAAAGCCCGCAGGCACACTCACAGAGAATGAGAAGGCACGCATTTACAGGGCGTTTTCCGATATAGTCGAAAAAATCAAAAACAGCGATTTCAAGCCGCAGATGGTCATAAACGATGACAAGATAGTGGATTTTGTACCCTTTGACCTCAATATTTTCAAACTGCTGCAAAAACGCATCTACGATACGCCCTCAAAACTGACAGAAGATTATTACGCCACACGCGACCTCGTTTACCGTATGAATCAGAAAACGCATGACCTGCGCCGACTGATAACGCAGAACATAGAGCGCTGTGTAAAAAAGCGTTCCATACAGCAAAAGGAGCTTCGCAGTATAGAAAACCGCGAGCAGCTGAAACTCTGCGGTGAACTGATAACGGCAAATATATATGCGATCAAGCAGGGCATGACAACGGTAAAGCTGCAAAACTACTACAGTGAGGAACAGGAGTTTGTGGAGGTCGAGCTTGACGGCTCACTTACACCTGCGGAGAACGCACAGAAATACTTTAAGCGCTACAACAAAGCAAAGCGCACCCTTGCCGCACTCGAAGAACAGACGGCGGCAAACGACGAGGAGCTTGCATACCTTGAGACCGTATTAAACAGCGTAAACAACTGTGAAAACGAGCAGGATATAAAAGAGATACGCAAAGAACTGCGCGATCAGGGCTATATCAAGAAAGACGGCGGCAAAAAAGACCGCAAAACGGGCAAAAAGTCGGCACCGCTGCACTTTGTTTCAAGCGACGGCTTTGATATATTTGTCGGCAAAAACAACACGCAGAACGACGAACTTACGCTTAAAACGGCGCACAGCACGGATATATGGTTCCATACCAAAAATATCCCCGGCTCACACGTTATTGTTATATCGCGCGGTATGGATGTACCCGATGCCACACTTACCGAAGCTGCCACGCTTGCGGCTTACTACAGCAAGGCGCAGGAGTCGTCCATGGTGCCCGTTGATTACACGCCGCGGAAAAACGTACACAAGCCCAACGGCGCAAAACCGGGCTTTGTCATCTTCACTCATCAAAAAACGCTTGCAGTCACTCCTGACGAAACACAACTAAAAAAAATACTGGCGCAAGAAAATCCCCATACGCAGTGCAATTAATGCGTATGGGGATTTCGTATCTGCATAACCAATTTTTTCTATTAAGACAGCGGCAAAGTCAGCCGTCTCTCATTTCCGTATCGTTGATAACGCGTCCAAGACGCAACCCAAACAGGAAATTCCAGAACCATTTGTAGGCCACCGTCAGATTTGTGTATGTGCCCGCAAGGCGCATCAAGTGTACAACCATCCATGCAACCCACGCAAAAAAGCCGCGCATTTTCATGCTGCCCATTGAGACGACGGCATGACCACGGCAGATTGTCGCCATCGCCCCTACATCCTTATATGTGAACTCGGAAAGCTTCGCGTTAGGATCGCGTAACAATTTCTTGATATTATCGACGCAAACTGTAGCTTGTTGTGTCGCAACCGGCGCCACCGTTGCCAACGGTCGACCGTCCTGCATAAAGTTCGCACAATCGCCGATAGCAAAAATCTCGGGATGTCCTTTGACCTGCAAAGTCTTTTCCACAATGACGCGACCCGCTCGGTCGGTTTCCGCGCCGAGATTTTTGACGAATGAAACAGCCTTAACGCCCGCCGCCCAAATAACGGTTTTCGTTGGAATTGCGCTGCCGTCCTTTAATTTCAGTTCTTCACCGTCATAATCCATGACCTGTGTCGAAGTGCGGACATCAACCTTGCGAATATCACGCAGCACACGAATCGTCTCTTGCTGAAGCGAATCCGGCATCATCGCCAGCACATGATCCATAGCTTCGACCAGAACAACCTTCGCTTCGGAAAAATCGAGATTGTGATATTCATGCGCCATGACTCCGTAAATCAACTCGGAAAGCGCACCCGCACACTCGACGCCAGTCGGTCCGCCGCCGACGCAGACAAAGGTTAACATCCGACGCCGCTCAACCGCGTCATCGCACTTTGTAGCATCCTCAAACATCCGCAGGACATGGTTGCGAATTGCGACAGCCTGTTGCAATGTCTTCATGCCGAAAGAATGTTGCGCAACGTTTTCCATGCCGAAGAAATTTGTCGTCGCTCCCGCCGCAAGCACGAGATAGTCATACGGCACTTCGCCGTGATCGGTAATCAGGACTTTTTTTTCTGTATCGAAATTTTCCGCATGCGCCATAAAGAAAAGCACATTTTTCGTATTGCGGAAAAAAGCACGAATCGGATATGCAATTTCATTCTCGTCTAACTCCGAAGTCGAAAGCTGATAGAGCAGCGGCTGAAAAACATGAAAATTATTCCTGTCGATTATCGTGACGTCGACTGGAAGCTCCGACAGCCCTTTCGCCACTTTAACGCCGCCGAAACCAGCGCCAACGACAACAATATGCGGCCTTTTTGTGTTTACCATGAAGATTCCTTTTCCTTTCATAATCCCATCAAAAAAATATCTGCAATTATATCATATTCCTTAAAAAAAGTAAGCGAAGACAACCAGTCCAACGGACACGAAATGCGGTTCCAATAAAAAGCCGGTCCAAAGCGGAAAAATTCTCCGCTCCGAACCGGCTTAAATCTTCTTTGGAAAACTCTTCGTTAGTCCCCAATCATCGCTGCGGCAATAGCTGCACCTAGCGATGCACCGCCTGAAACATGGAGGATTTGAACATTTTTCCCCTCGTCCTTCAATATCTCCAACAATGCGTCGCGGAGCGCGACGCGCGCAACCGCCATGTGCGTAAAAAACGACCCCTCGACAGCAATGTTTTGCGCACCGATTGCTTTCCCATCCAAAATATGACGAAGCATCCCCACATAAACCGCAGCGGCAATTCGCGCTGAACGACGAACGATAGCCTCTGCAAGCGCTGCACTCTCCTCGATTTGTCCGTCTGTCAGAGGAATTCCCGCCATATGGCGAAGCAGTGCAGATCCATCTCCTTGAATAATATGACACAAATCCTCGCCTGTCACGGCGTGAACTGTCTCGCCGAGGATATCGCCAAACGCTCGTGAGAACAGTGCGCCAAGATAGCGTCCGGACACCATCTTCTCCAGAGTCTGAGTACCTTCCTTTTCCGACGTTGCGTCCAGCGCCATGTCGTATTCGTTTTGATCGAGCCATCCAAAATTGCCAGCTTCAAGATTCATAATCATCGGAGACTTCTCCCCATCGAATTTTTCCAAATAACACGCATTGAATCCCGTCGCATAAATCGAGCCAATGGCCACATTGTCCCATTGATAAGCTGCCGCCAAAAGCACGGCGACAGTATCATTCAAAATCGCAGTAGGGTGGACATTGGAAAGACCGCGCTGCAAAAGCGCGTCATTCAACTTCTCATTGACCCAACGCCCCTCTACATCCGGCACCGCCAGTTCTTTCGTCCACGAAATCAGTTTCGCATCTCGAGGAGAGTCCTGCGTCGACGGGAAGGAAAATGTATGACCGAGTCGATACGGCGTCTCATGGTCACCGCCAAGCACCGCGTCGATAATTTCGGCGAGAAACCCAAATAATCCGACTGCCGAGGAACCGCGTCCCGCGTGATTATAACGTCCCGGAACAATCAGCGGCTTCGCCACACGTGCCGCTTGCTCATACTGCCCGCCGCCAAACAAGCGTACTCGTTCCGCCCGTACATTTGTACCGCCGAAATCGAGTGTAATAAATTCTCCATGCTCATCGCCCGTCGGCAATCCAAGATATGACGGCAACGGATTCAGTGTCGAATCTACCTTACCTTGCAGCCCTTTTTCCATTTCGCTGCGAAACACTTCGACGGCGGCAATTAATTCTTCCGGCCCGAAGGCAAAGGCCTCGATTGCCTCTCGAGCTTTTTGCCCGTTCCATTCCATATCCTCATCTCCCGCTTCAATCTATTGCAAATATTAAATCTCATTATCTTTGTCCTGCTCATCGTCCTCTTCGTCTCCCTTGATTTCCTCGTGCTCCTCGGCAAGTTCCTTTTTGAGCCGCACAAGAACGCGGGTAATGCGTACGTTATCCACTTCCTCGACGAAAAAAGCATTGCCGTCAAGCCATGCAAACTGCCCGACCTTCGGCGGCGTTTCTCCCTGCGCATAAACCCAACCGCCGATTGTATCGACATTGTCAATCTCGAGGGAAAGCTCTAAAATATCGTTGATTTCATCAATCGGAAGCTTCGCGTCCACCGAGTATATCAGTGGCGCACGTCGCTCCACCACCGGACGTTCCTCGTCGAACTCATCCTGGATATCGCCGACAATTTCCTCTACGATGTCCTCGACCGTCACCATACCTGCCGTGCCGCCGTATTCGTCAACGACAATAGCAAGCTGCGCACGTTTTTTTTGCAACGTTTTTAAAAGACGCGCCACTGCCATTGTTTCCGGCACAATCAACGCTTGCCGCGCCAGCAATCGCAGGTTTGGCAGTTTTCCATGACTAAGCGGCTCCATCATATCTTTTATGTGAAGGAAACCAATGATATGATCCTTGTCCTCGCGACAAATCGGATATCGCGTCAACTGCTCCCGAATAGCGATTTCTACGTTTTCAGCAACGCTCTGCTCCAGATACAAGCATACCATATCCGCACGCGGGATCATAATATCGCGTACTTCCTTGTCAGAGAAGTCAAAAACATTGTCGACGAAATCGTATTCCGTTTTGTCGATGTACCCCTTTTTCCGACTTTCTTCCATCAAAAGACGGATTTCAGCTTCGGAATGAGCGTCACCACCTTCCCCGTTCTCAACATTGATTCCCATAAAATGACGAATAATCCAATTCGCAAAATGATTCAAGAACCATACGAAGGGATATGTCAAACGCTGAAACAAAAGCAACGGTAGCGACGTCATCAAGAGCATTTCCAATGGACGCACAATGGAAACATTCTTTGGCACAAGCTCTCCAAGAATAATATGTGCCGCTGTAATCACGGAAAACGCCACGGCAAACGCCGCTGTATCGACTCCCGCACCGGTGATGCCAACGGCAGCCAACGGCTTTCGTAAAAGCTCCGCCAGGAACGGCTCGCCGATCCAGCCAAGAGCCAGTGAAACCAGTGTAATACCGAGTTGCGTTACCGACAATGAAACGTCCATCTGGTCGACAAGGTGTTTCGCATATTCCGCGCGCTTATTCCCATTAGCAATGAGTTCTTCAAGTTGGGATAAGCGCACCTTGACGATTGTGAATTCCGCCGAGACAAAAAAACCGTTCAACACAATAAAAACGGCAATCAATAAAAAATTAATGGCGATAGTAAAGCCGTCCAAAAACAAAAACCTCCAAAAATTCTTTCCTGATTGTTCTATTTTATAACTATCTCCGCTTTAGGGCAAGACAGGCTTCCCGTTGTTGTCGTCGTAAGTTGCGGTGCAGGAAGGATAATTCGTGCAGCCCCAAAAGCCGCCATTTTTACCGCGTATAAACCGAAGAGAGCCTTCCTTGCAATGAGGGCAAAGGTACTTGCTTGCCTTCACA
>JAGAHK010000084.1 GCA_017627115.1 Bacillota bacterium
AGCGTGCTTTTGCCGCTGCCCGAACGTCCAGTAATTGCGGTCAGTTCGCCGCCTTTCAGCTCAATATCGGTTTTGTCAACGGCATAAAAATAGTTTGCGCCTTTCGTTTGCCTGAAAAAACGCTTATTTATGCCTTCTGCTTTCAATATCATCAGTTGCCCTCCCTTAATATCAGCCCTGTATCGAGTTTGCTGATCTTTACGGCGGAAAAAGCCGAGGTCAGCGGACCTGCGATAACGGCTGCCAGTACGGCAAGCACTGCCGTGAGAAGTATTCTGCCTGCATCGGGTGAAAGATAGGGCAGACCGAGTTTGGCTTCAAGTGCGCCGCTGAATGGAAAAACGAGCGCACAGGCCGCAATAACACCTATAATGCCGCCTGTCAGCCCCAACAAAGAGGACTCGGCAAGCACCATGCGTGCAAGTGTCGAGCGTGAAGCGCCTATAACGCGCAATACGGCAAATTCGCGCTTTCTTTCGTTAATTATCATTGAAAAAGCTATTGCCATAACTATAAGTGAAAGTATCCATACCGCAAGCATAAGTGCGCCTGTCATATCGGACACTCCCGAAAGGCTTTGCGCGAGCCCTGAAATCATATTCTGTGTTTTTACCGCCGTAACATGGCGCATATGTATATTTATCTCATCCGATATGCTGTCGGGCTCATAGCCGTCTTTTACCTTTATCATAACGGAGGATACAAGCGTGTTGGGGTCGTTCTTTTCAAGCACCTTGTCGCCTTTTTCTTTGGCAGAGGACATCAGCGCTTTTATGGTATCGCTGTTTGTAAATACCGCATTGTCAAGACCTGTGCCTGTTTTGTCAAGTTTTCCCACTACTTTGCAGGTATGCCCGTAAAAACGCAGGTTTTCACCCGTTTCGGCATTTATATTTGCGCCTGCAAGCAGATCGTCGGTATTAAGCTCTTTGGTATAGCTCTTTTTTATCCACGGCTGAACGGAAAAATCCGTGTCGGGGTCAAAGCCTATTATCTGTACGGGCATAGAACAGCAGCCCGCGCTTACCGAGGCAAGGAAATACTGTGCGGAAACACTCTCCACACCCTCCATTTGAGCTATTTTGTCGGCATTGGTCTTATCCATATAAAAATAGCCTTTTGCGCCTTGTATAAGTATGGCTTCAAGGTCGTTCTGTCTTGCCGCTTTGTCGGGTACTGCGATTATATCGGCTCCAAGCCTTGCCTGTAGGCTGTCAAGACCGCTTTGCAGGCTTGATATGACCATTGAGCCGCCGAATACCGAAAACGACAAAAAGGCGGATAAGACAAGCAGAGCCGCACTTCTTGCAGGTCTTTTGATAAGGTTTTTAAGCGGGAGTCTCTGCGGCGTGACCGTTATTTTGGTGTTATTTTCGGTTTTTTCAGTTTTCATTTTTTGCATCTTCTTTCTTGCGGCATAAAAAGATGTCAGCGCAGGTCACTATCAGCATAAGCAGGCTCAATACGACAACAGAGGGGCGCATAATGCTGTGACAGCGCATAGTATTTGACATACACAGCTTTATGACGATATTGGGTACAAGTGCGGTGAAGATCTCGATGGGCAGAAGAGCAAGGCTTATGCCCATTTTCATACGCGGTGAATTTGCGCCGAGATGAGCAAACGAAATGACAAGCATAACACAGCCGAGGCCGAATACAGTCTGCTGTGCCCAATGACAGCTCATAAAGCTTCCGTCATCATGCGCAGGGCAGGCGTGAAATACAAACGCAGTTCCGAGCGCAAGAACAGCCGCAAGCAGCGGCATAATGATATTGGTAGGTGAAATTCTGTTTTTTTCCATAAAATATCTCCTTTTTCTTGTTTGGAAAACACCGATCGTTAGTATGCAAAAAAATATGTTTTTTGATGTGATCGGCACCTTTTAGTTAACACTAACTAATTATATAGAAGATTATGGATTTTGTCAAGAATATACATAAGATTTATTGGGCTTTATTCATTAAAAACGACTGCCTTTTTAACAAAAACAGCCGTTTTAGATCGGTTTTTATTTTTCAGTTTCATCACAGATGCGGACAAAGCCGTCATACAGCTCGGGGCGCGTTTTCTTGATATTTACGGGTTTAAAAGTTTCTGCATCGAGAAAACAATGCTTTGTTTCGCCCGTAGTTGTGATTTGCATATCTTTTTTGCGGTATGCGGTATAGCAGACCGTCATTTTAACACCCGAAAACCGGGTTATACGTGTTTCTATAACTATATCGTCACCGAAAGTCAAGGGCTGCTTGTATTCAAGGTTTACGCTCAACACGGGTATGATGATGCCCGTCTGCTCCATATTGCGGTAACTCAGACCGCAGCTGTCCAAAAGGAAAATTCGCGCTTCTTCAAGGTATCTTACATAGTTTGAATGGTGTACGATGCCCATTTGATCGGTCTCGTAATAGTTTATCCTGCGTTCAAATCTCATTTCAGCCCTCCACGATCGTTATGTCGCGGATATTGCTCAACTCGTGTGCTACCACAAGTTTGCTTGTCATTATGCAGACAAGGTTGCGGTAGTTTGTACCGATAAGCTCGCCCTCGAAAACTTTATCCTGAAAAGTTGTTATTTTAACATGCATACCGCGTTTGAATGTCTGACCTTTGAAGCTGACGTTTTCAAGCGGAAACATTGCATAGCAGCGTTCAAGCACACGCTTAAGATCCTTTGCGGGTGTGGGTGCCGACGGCGCGGAATCAATAAGCTTTTTAAGGCGTATTGCGTTTGTGATGAACCATGTGATAAAAAATGCGATAACAGCTATATAAACTATTTCTTCCCATGTTATATACTGACCCATAGCTATCCCTCCTGTCAATAATATCCCGTTTTTTACACTCATTTTTACCTGTGTGATATATAATACCACATTCCGCGACATAAATCAACAAAAACTTTTCTTATTTAATATCTTATATATCATCTTCTGCCGTGCAAAACTCATCTGTTTAAATATATGCCGCCCATGCCTGTTCGTTACACTTGTTTATTATTGACTTTGCAGGCGGATATATGCAATATATAAAAAATATAAATAGAAAAAAGAGTGAG
>JAGAHK010000085.1 GCA_017627115.1 Bacillota bacterium
TATATAAAAACAAAATAAGTAAAATGGACAGAGAACTTGCGGAGCTTGTAAGTCTCGGCGGACTTCTCGAAGATATGGTCTGCTTTGACGAGCTTGGCATAACAAGGCTTTTTGTTGACGAGGCGCACAATTACAAAAACGTGCCGATAGAAACAAAAATAGAAAACGTAATGGGCATAAGCAGCGGCGGTTCAAAAAAGTGCAGAAATATGCTTGATAAAGTGCGTATCGTACAGAAAAACAACGACGGTAAAGGCGTTATTATGGCTACCGCAACGCCTATAACAAATTCGCTTACGGATGCCTATGTAATGCAGCAGTATCTGCAAAGCGGCGAACTTGCATTGCTTGACCTGCAAAGCTTTGACAGCTGGATAGGTATGTTTGCGGAAAAGGTGACGGAGTTTGAGGTGGATGTGGATACCAATTCATACCGCCTTGCAACACGCTTTTCCAAATTTCACAACATACCCGAACTTACGCTTCTGCTTTCTTCCGTGGCGGATTTTCACGCAGTTGGCAGGGAAAACGATATTCCCGTGCATGACGGCTACCGTGATGTTCTTGTACCCAAAACAAAAGAATTTGCCGACTATCTGTCTGAAATATCCGAACGGGCGGACAGTATAAGAAAGGGCTATGTAAAAAGAACGGAGGACAATATGCTCAAGCTTACCACGGACGGCAGAAAAGCGGCTCTCGACCTTCGTCTCGTCAGACCCGAAACGGGCTTTACATGACAGCCGAAAAAGATCTTCTTGATTACAACAGCTGGTTTGAGGCAATGAATATTTATACCTCGGGCAAAATGCTGAAAGAAGCGGGAGAGCAGAGAAAGAGCCTGCGAGGAAAACTTGATGCCGCCGTAAAGGGATATATACTCAAAAAAGAGGAAACGGTGTTCGATACTTACAGAAATTTCGATATTATCCTGCCTGCGCATATGACAAGGGAAAATATGTATATCATCCTCTCAAACAACGGCAGATACCGCATTGATCTGGGCAATACCGCAATAGGCAACCTTTTGAGGATAGATAATTTTATCAACGATCTTGACGGATATGTCGAAAATATCAAAAACAGCATAAAAAATATGCGGCAGAGGAAAAAGGAGCTTGCCGCAGTGATCGAAAAAACCGAAAGCTATGCCGAAATGATAGAGAAGTGCAGAGAGAATTTAAGAAGTATAGACGAAAGATTGGGGGTAAACAAAGATGCCTGAATTTGAACAAAACAATATACCTGCCATAAGTATCGGAAAACTTACGGATGAACTGTCAAAAGCTTATATCACGGTTATCGAAAAGGGACTGCCGCTTCGTACAATGCCCTCGGTGATGCTGTGGGGACCTCCGGGTGTGGGCAAGTCTCAGGCGGTCAGACAGATAGCCCGTGAGATAGGCTTGCAGACAGGCAAAAAAACAAAGCTTACCGATGTGCGCCTGCTGCTTTTCAACCCGATAGATTTAAGGGGCATACCTACCTCAAACGAGGACAAAACGCTTGCGGTATGGCTCAGACCTAAAATATTCGATATGGACAGCTCGGAGGATGTCGTGAATATCCTCTTTCTTGATGAACTCTCGTCAGCACCGCAGTCTGTGCAGGCTGCGGCATATCAGATAGCACTTGACAGAACGGTCGGCGAGCATAAACTGCCCGATAACTGCATCGTCATTGCCGCAGGCAACCGTGTCACGGACAGGTCGGTGGCGTTTAAAATGCCAAAGGCTCTTGCAAACCGCCTTTTGCATATAGAGGCTGCCGTTGACTTTGCCTCCTGGAAAAAATGGGCTGTCGAAAACGGAATAAACGAAAAGGTCATAGGTTTCCTCACATTCAGACAGTCGTATCTCACGGGCTTTGATGCGGTATCGGACGATATTGCTTTCCCCACGCCCAGAACATGGGAAATGGTCAGCGATATTCTGAATAATATCGACCCCGAAATCAAAAATGTGTATCATCTTATAGCGGGTCTTATCGGTGTGGGTATGGCGCTGGAGTTTGAAACATGGTCAAGGGTGTGCAGCAGTCTGCCGAAAGTCGAGGATATTTTTGACGGGAAAATGCCCTGCGCACCGAAAGAAACGGATGCTCTTTATGCCCTTACCGCTTCTATGACGGCATATGCCAAAAAGCATAAGGACGAACTTGACAAAATTGCAAATTCCATAAAATATGCGGACAAACTTCCGCCCGATTTTTCGGTCATTCTTTTAAAGGACTATATGTATTTGGAAAAAGATTATAAAAACAGGCTTATGACTATACCCGAGTTCTGTAAATGGCTTCAGGCAAAAGGGGGCTTGCTGAATGGTTCTGTCAGATGAACAAAAATACAGTTTTATCAGGCGGCTTCTGATGTCGCGTATGCGTATTCTCTTGAATAACGGCTTTTACGGGCTGCTGCTGATGCATATGCAGTTTGCGCTTGACGAAACGATGGAGACTGCCGCAACGGACGGCAAAAAAATATATTTTTCTCCCGCATTTCTTGAAGAACTTGACGATCAAGAACTGGATTTTATTATGATGCACGAGATACTGCACATTGTTTTGCAGCACTGTCTGCGTAAGGGAGGAAGGGATAACGAATTATTCAATATCGCCTGCGATATAGTGGTAAACTCAAATATACTGTTGTCGAATGATATGGATAAAAATTCGATAACCCTGAAAAAATACGGTGAATCAATGCACCTTGCGCCGGACGGCAGGGAGGGATATGAATATACCGCGGAGCAGGTCTATAAAATGCTTGAGGGGAAAAGCGGCACAGCTTTTTTGGCGGCACTCGGCAAAAACGGGTCAAAAGGGAAAAAGCTGAAAACAACCGACGACAGCGGAGGAAAAAGCTATAAAAACGCAGCGGGGGCAGAGGTGACGGTATTCTGCGATGACCATACAAAATGGGGAAGCGAAGAAAGCGACAGTATGCTGAAAGACCTTTGGGTAAAGCGCTTTAAGGATGCCTGTGCTGCCATAGAACTGCGCGATCCGTCAAATAAACGCGGACTTATGCCGCTTTTTGCAAAACGCATATTAAAAGATATAAGAAGCCCGCAGACGGATTGGAGAACTGTGCTCAACGATTTTGTGCAGGAGGAGATAACGGATTATTCATTCGACCCGCCCGACAGAAGATTTGACGACAGCCCGTTTTTTATGCCCGAACTCAACGATAAGGATTTTACAGTGAAAGATATTCTTTTTATGATAGATACTTCGGGTTCCGTATCGGATGAAATGGCATCGGCGGCTTATTCCGAGGTAAAGGGCGCAATAGACTGCTTCAACGGCAAACTGTGCGGATGGCTCGGCTTTTTTGATGCCGCTGTTATAGAACCGCAGCCTTTTGCGAATATAGATGAATTCAGAATGATAAAGGCAGCAGGCGGAGGCGGCACGGACTTTTCCGTGATATTTAGATATGTCAATACCTGTATGCGTGACAGACCGCCTGCCTGCATTATCATAATAACAGACGGATATGCCCCGTTTCCGCCCGAAAAAGCAGCGGCAGGCATACCCGTCCTGTGGATAGTGTATAATGATAAAGTAACTCCGCCCTGGGGAAAAACCGCAAGGATAGAAGTGAGCCGAAAATAGGATAATATCATCCCATTTCTGCAATTATCCTGTCAAATATCCTGTGTGCGGCTTCGTCTTTGCTCATCAGCGGCATTTCATCAATGCTGTTTTCTGTTATCAGTGTCAGCACGTTGGTGTCGGCGGCGAAGCCTGCGCCTGCGGTGCGCAGTGAGTTTGCGGCTATCATATCGGCATTCTTCTTTTTGAGTTTTGCCTTGCTGTTTTCAAGCATATTTTCGGTCTCCATCGAAAAACCGCAGATATACTGACCTTTCTTGTGTTCGCCGAGATATTTTAATATATCTTTCGTGCGTTTTAATGAAATAGAGAGGTCGCCGTCCTTTTTCTTTATTTTTTCGTCGGCTGTGCTCTCGGGTGTATAGTCGGCAACGGCGGCGGCTTTTATAACTATGTCGCAGTCATCGAAACGTTGTGTTACGGCATTAAACATATCCTCTGCCGAACGCACTTCCACAACATCTACAAACATAGGTGCGGCAACATCCGTTTTTGCCTTTATAAGCGTTACATCGGCACCTCTTAACATAGCGGCTTTCGCAATGGCAATGCCCATTTTGCCCGTTGAGCGGTTTGTTATAAAACGCACGGGGTCAATGTCCTCGCAGGTCGCGCCTGCCGTTACGATGACTTTTTTGCCTGCAAGGTCCTTTTCATATGCAAGCTCTTTTAAAATATACTGCAAAAGCGTATCGGGCTCGGGCATTTTGCCTATGCCCGTATCGCCGCAGGCAAGGTAGCCCGTTGCAGGCGTTATCATATGATAGCCGAAGTTTTCAAGCTTTTTCATATTATCTTGAAAAATCGGGTTTGTGTACATATTCGTGTTCATGGCAGGCGCAAAATAAACGGGCGCCTTTGTTGCCATTATCGTTGTGGAGAGCATATCATCCGCAATGCCGTTTGCGACCTTACCTATTATATTGGCGGTCGCAGGCGCGATCATAAACAGATCGGCTTTCTGCGCAATGGCTATATGCTCCACCTCAAATTGATTTATCTTGTCAAAGGTGTCCACCATACATTTGTTGCCCGTCAGTCTTTCAAAGGTCAGGGGCGTTATTATCTCGCAGGCATTTTTCGTCATTATCACATGCACATCACAGTTCAGCTTTTTCAGCGCACTTGCAAGGCCTGCGGTCTTGTATGCCGCTATAGAGCCCGTAACGCCCAAAACAACAGTTTTGTTTGATAACATAATGTGTAGTCCTCCTGTTTTTATATTTTTAAAATTAAAGGAAAATAAGGCTTAATACGCCCTGAACGCATATCTCACAACATAGCTTGTCATACAGACCAAAAATGCGTTGCTTGCGGCAAAAGCCACTGCTTGACAGAAACCCTCTTTGAGTTTTCTGTTAAGTATCAAGCACGATATAAAATAAGGCAGAAAAGCTATTGCAAAAAATATTGTAAAATAGAATAACA
>JAGAHK010000086.1 GCA_017627115.1 Bacillota bacterium
TATCACGTTGACAAAAGCGGCAGGGTGCTTGGTATAGACCTTTATTCAACAAGGAAAAGCGAGGCAGAGCCGATATCGCTCTATCCCTCAAAGCCCTATGACCCCAATGATGACGAAAGCGATATAAATGCGCTTTTTGTTGAGGACAGCGAGGCGGAATACGATAAACTGCTGCGCGAGGCAGAGGATCTTTTTAAAGCGGACGAAGCTTTTGACACCGCATTTGAAGAAGTTGAAAATTCGGAAATAAATTCGGAAATAAATTCGGAAGAAATAAGACCCGAGACCGAACGGAGCGTACAGGCACAGACGATACGAAAAGCCGTACCGACAGAAGATGCCGATATCCCGCCGTGGGAAGAACCTGCGGACAGACCGCAGATAATAGCGGCGGAAGAGATAAAAGAGCTGGATAAACTACAGGTCGAACAGACAGAGACCTACCAATTCCCGAAGCTTGAATTTTTGGGTCTTAACCCCAACACGAACCAGAAGCAGACCGAGGCGGAGATGATAGCAAAGGGCGAAAAGCTGCGTCAGACACTTGCAACTTTCGGTGTGGAGGCGCGTGTTGACAACATCTGCACGGGACCTACAGTAACACGTTATGAGCTTATACCAAAACAGGGCACAAGGGTCAATGCGATAGTGAAGCTTGAACAGGATATCGCACTTGCGCTTGCGGCGGCAACAGTACGTATTGAAGCGCCTATCCCCGGCAAATCGGCAATAGGTATAGAAATACCGAATGATACCATACAAAGCGTTTACTACAGTGAGGTTTTAAGGACCGAAAAATTCCAGAGTTTCAAGTCGAAGATAGGCTTCGGCATAGGTAAGGATATTGCGGGCAATGTTGTGGTATACGATATTGCAAAAGCGCCGCATATGCTTATTGCGGGTGCTACGGGCGCAGGTAAATCGGTATGTATAAACACACTTATCACAAGTATTCTTTATAAGGCAACTCCCGACGAGGTGCGTCTTATAATGGTTGACCCGAAGGTTGTTGAACTGAGTGTTTACAACGGTATACCGCATCTGCTTATACCCGTTGTGACCGACCCGAAGCAGGCGGCAGGCGCGCTCAACTGGGCGGTGCGCGAAATGATGCGCCGCTATGACTTGTTTGCTACAACGGGCACACGTAATTTGCAGGGCTATAACGCACGCGAGGACGTGACCGAAAAACTGCCGCAGATAGTGATAATCATAGACGAGCTTGCGGACCTTATGATGATAGCAAAAAAAGCGGTGGAAGAGGCTATATGCCGTATCGCACAGCTTGCGCGTGCAGCAGGCATACACCTTATAATAGCTACACAGCGGCCTTCTGTTGATGTCATCACGGGTCTTATCAAGGCAAACATACCCACACGTATAGCATTTAAGGTGTCCTCGGGTATGGACAGCCGTACCGTACTCGATACAACGGGTGCGGAGAAACTTCTCGGCCGCGGCGATATGCTTTTCAGAGCCGTGGATATGAATAAGCCTTTGAGAATTCAGGGTGCATTCGTTACCGATGAGGAAGTTGCAAAAATAGTTGATTATATCAAGACCGATGTTCCGAATTATGACAAGTCGGTGCTTGAAGATATCGAAAGAGCCGAAAACGCCGACGGCGAGGGCAGTGTAGATATAGAAACAAACAGCAGTGACGAACTTATAGATCAGGTCATCGACTTTATCGTGCATACGAAAAAGGCTTCGACTTCGGCTATACAGCGTAAATTCCGCATAGGTTTCAACCGTGCGGGACGTATCATAGACGAGCTTGAAGACCGCGGCATAGTCGGCCCCGAAAATGGCAGCAAGCCGCGTGAGGTGCTTATGACGCCGTATGAACGAAGTGAGTATAAGGAAAGACACGAAAACTATTAAAGCATTAAAAATTAAAAAAAGTCAATGATATTCATATTCCGCAGAAATAAATTTCTGCTACATAAGTTTGTTAAAAACATTGCTTCGGGTTGTGCATTGACCGAAGCAATGCAAAAAGCCGATACACGATGGATGGTGTATCGGCTTTTTATAAAAAAGGAAGGAAATATGACTTGAACAACAAGCGTTAGCCCATTGTATCATACTGTGTATTTGTGCAGGCAATATTGCCGTCTGTTTTCCAATTAAAGTGACCGCTCATTTTTATAAGGCTGTCGCTTTTTAAGAAACTGCTGTATATTATGCCGCTGCCGCCGATGGGATCGTCCCAGGTGATATCGGCGTGATACCAGCTGCCGTCTATCTGTACAAGGTTCCATTCATGGCACATATCTTCGCTCCATGCTATCTTGCAGGGGATGCCAAGCTTATCCATAGCTGCTTTGAAAAAGCCCGAGTAAGCCGTGCAGTTGCCCTTGCCGCTTGTTGCAAGCGAATAAGCCGTAAGACCGTCTGCGCCGAAATCAAAGTTTGTTATCATATAGTCGTGTACCGCTTTGACCTTGTCAAAGTTTGTTGCCAGACCGTTTGCCTGTGCCGCTGCACTGTTGACAGCCGCATTAAACTTTGAAACATCGCCCTTCACATCATTTGTGGTGTAGGAGCAGATGAGTTCCTGACATTCGCCCGATTTGGTGTCATACTTGCAGTCTACATGATAATCAATGTAGAAAAGATCGGGGTTGAGGCTTACAACATCGAAATAGCTGTCCATAGCCTGCTGCGGTGTTACGTGGAATGATGAAACATCAATGGTCTTTGCAGCGCTTTTTACCGAATTATATATCGTATCGCTTATGCTTGCGGCATTTACCGCAGCAGTCATGCTTAAAGCTGCCGCAAAAGTGAAAACTGCTTTTGCCGTAAGTTTTAAAATGTCCTTTTTCATGGTTATTCCGCCTTTCGTTATATAAAAACCTGATAATGGCGGTATTTTTTTGTTTAAAGAGCAAATAAAAAAACCGAAAACATAAAAATATTTTCGGCAAACTCACGTTTAATCGCACTTTAATGGTAAAAAAATAAACCATACTGCTTTTTATCAAGCAGGCAACCGGCTGTCATAGCAAAATGCTTTAGACCCTTGGCTTTGCGTCCTTATCTTTCAATAAGTTTGCCCATTATTCAGTTGAACATCTAATTACACTATTATAGTACCATACCAAAAGAAGTAATACAATAGAAATACTACACAAAATTTATCCCGACCGTTTGGAAGAATTATACAAAAAGGGTGAAACTTGACGCTTCACCCTTAAAATCAGTCAATATCAGTCTTTCAGTGCATTGCCGTCTGCATCGGGAAGATTGCCCATAAGAGCCTGTATGCCTTCTATAAGAGCCCAGATCTCTATACCGATGGGTACAATTACCGTCCAGCTTAAAAGCAGACTGCAAAGAAGCTGTATAATGGCTTTTTTTGTATAGCCAAGATAGAAGTTATGTATACCGAGTGTTCCGATAAATAACGCAAGCAAAAATGCAATAAGTTTTGACCTTTCGCCTGTGCCTGCACCTGCACCGCCTTTAAGAGCAGCACCGCAGTTTAAACATACTGCCGCTTCGGCAGCTACGGACTGACCGCAGTTTGCACAGAAACTGCTGCCTGTGCCTTTTTTTACACCGCAGCTTAAACAAACAGCTGCATTTTCGTTCATTTCCGAACCGCAATTTTTACAATACATGATATACCCTCCTTTTAGGTCGTTTTTATATGAACAATTTAAGTATAGACAATATTTGACAAAATGTCAACAATTATATTCTTTGAGTTTCTTTTTTTTAACAAACTAAGGAAGTCCCCCGCTTCTAAAGCGGGGGTGCTTACTTAAAATTCAGTGGGTCAGCACTTTTGCTGCGTAAAAGCAAGGCAAAGCCTGTCCGCATCTATCTTTGCGGTGCAATGTTCAAGCTCCCACTGAATTTGGAATTGCTTGCAATTCCGTTGGTTATGAGTATGTAGCAGAAA
>JAGAHK010000012.1 GCA_017627115.1 Bacillota bacterium
CCTGAGCTGCTTCGGCAGCATTCTTACAGCCTGCTCCAGATCTCTGTCAATTGATAACAGAACGCAGATCGGTGTATTTAGGCAGAGTATGGCAAATCCCATTGGCATAGCGTCAATTTCTTTGAATTGCCCGAACACATATGGCAGAAATATTGCAAACAAACACAGCCCCGCTGTATTTATCAGGTAGTTTTTGTTTGTCATCAAATATCTGATAAGATAAAAAATAATATTTCCCGACTTACTTTTATATCTTTTGATAAGCAGCGTATTCTGAGGTTTATAAAAAGCATAGGCATCGGCATTCCACAAAAGCAGTAATGAGACCGGTATGCCTGATATAAGTATGATCGCAATAACAGAAAAATCTTTTGCAATGAACACAGCGAGGAAAGCTGCCGAACCGAAGATAACGGCTGAAATGATTTTCTTGCTTTTATTCATAGTAAACCAAGCCGCTGTTATCAGGCAGCCGGCAGCAGCGCAAAGTATTGATATTGCAATTTCCGCAAAGCTCCAATTACTAACCGACCATAGCAATGATAATACTATCAAAGAGCGGGTAATAAATGTATATCCGGAAAAGGCAGCCGTTACCGAAAATGTCATTCTTCTGTTTTCAAAGGGCAGCGTGAACAGTCCGGTCATTATTTCGGAACTTCTCTGAGAATTTAAGGTCTGCCACATGATCCCCACCGAAAATGCAGCCGCCGTCAGATATAAAATGAACGGTGCAATCGCAATTCTTATTTCTGCCGCATATATAGATGAATACACAATGATGCAGATAATCAGACTTCTTAAAATGCGCTCATATTTTGCCCCGAACAGCTGCTTGGAAAATGCTTGCAGTTCATTCATTCTTTGAGCGCCTCCCTGATGTTTTCGGAGTTTATCTCCTGCCCGGAAAAGCTGTTTCTGATCTTACCTTGTTCCAGAACCAGCACCCTGTCGGAAGTAAGGCATATACTTTCGAGAATATGAGATGAAAACAGCAAAGTTCCGAATTGCCGGTAGTCGTTTATCAGTTGATACAGAAATTCCGTGCTTTGGAAGTCCAGCCCGTTGACCGGTTCATCAAGTATCAAAAGCTTCGGTTTGATCGCAAACGCGGTTATTAGATATGCTTTTTTCAGATTTCCGGTTGACAGCTCTTTCAGCAGAATATCTGTGTATTGTCCGAAATTAAATCCGTTTATAAGTCCGGCAGTACCGGAGGGTTTAACGCCGTATGACTTTGCTGCATAAGAAATGTATTCGTTGAATGTGAAATATTGGAATGAGCGGTCTTCCGCAAATACGGTATAACGTTCCCGCTTGAAATTACGGTCACGGAACGAGAATGCCTTTCCGTCGAATACGGCATTTCCGATATTATAGCTGTCCATAAGACCCGACAATGTTTTTATGAATGTGGTCTTTCCCGCTCCGTTCAGCCCGATAAGCCCAACAACCTCATTGTGATTCAATGAGAGTGATAAATTATCAAGAACGTACTTATCCCGCTTGTACCAGACCGAGAGGTTTTCAATATACATAAGCTCCGAATTATCCATAATACTTACCTTCTGTCTCTTTTCTGCTTTTTGTATAACAGTATTGCCGATATAATAAACGCCGCACTTAAAGCAACATAAAAGGCTGTTTCGGCAATACCTCCTCTTATCGCTGATACAATTGCAACAAACAGCATAATAATGCCTATTATAAGGCGAATATAAAAATGGCGCATAAATAATCCTCCGATCATTTTTTCTGTGATCATTATAACACGGAATAGAGTTATGTGCCTTTCTGTCCGTAAACGGTTGATTTTTGTCCGTAAAAAAGACTGCCCACACGGAGCAGTCTTTTGGTTGCTTATATTTCTACTGTATCATAGGACAAAGTTACAACCGCCCGGAAGATGTTGTTTTCGTAGTTTGTCACAACAGTCCCGTCATATCGCTCGGCAGCAGTCTGTACACTTTTCAATCCCCACCCATGCTGAGAACTGTTGTCTTTTGTGGTCTGCAATTCTCCGTCTGCGATCAAAGGTGCATTTGCGCAGCCGTTTTCTGTTTTTATAACGATCATATCGTTTATCCGCCGGATAGTCAGTGTAATAAAGCGTAAATCGTCACTCGCATCATCGGCAGCTTCTATCGCGTTATCCAGCAGATTGCCCAAAATTGCGGTCATATCGGCACTTCGGATATTGGTGTGACGCGGAAACTCAATATTCGTTTTTACCCGTATCCCCTTTGATCCGGCAAATGCTGTTTTACTGTTTATCAGATAGTCGGTCGCTTCATCACCTGTGAAAATGTTCTGAGTTATCTCCAGCAGCGGTGAACGCATATCTTCAATATAAGCCAATGCTTTCTCGGAATTGCCGTTTGTCAGATAATTGTGCAGTATTTCAACATGATTGTGAAAATCGTGATACAGCTTTGCGTTAGCCGCATAGGTGCTGCTTAATGTCCGATAATCCCGCTCCAGTAATTCCGCCTTTTCCGTTTCCAGCTGCGCAATTTCTTTTTCCATATCGTACTGACCTCTGAGCTGAAATATCTTTATAGCTACCAAAATCAGCACGGAGAACAGCGTCCATGTTGTTAAATCGTCTGCGTTTACATCAATGGTTTTCTGCATTGATATAAATGTAATACATATCATTCCCAAAATCGCCGCATACGGCATTATCTTGGTTCCTATGCTTTTTATGTTTAGCATAAGGAATGTCAGCGCGGCGACTACTCTTCTTACCGTAAATCCAGAGAGCAGATATTCAGTCTTTGTTTTATCAAGAAAACTTTCAGACCGGAAAACAAGCCCTAAGCCTGCAGCCACAATAAAATCCCATAGCCCGATTAATAGTTCGTAAAAGAATATCAGAAAAAAGCAGGTTCTCGGTTCTTTTTTGAATAAAAAACGTGCAGCAATAAATATAATAATTATCTCGGCAGCTGCCGCAAATGCCTGCCGCCCCGAAACGCAGTTTATTACAGTTACGGGAATCGCGGTGCAAACGGAGAACACAGCACATTTCCGATAGTCATTCTGAATTTTCAGTAAATGCGGAACTATGCATAACGCAATAAAAGCCCGTATGACATTTGCAATAAACAGCGGAGTTATCTGAACAAAACCGGTCATATATGTTCACCCCAGAACTTGTTTATCTTCTGTTTCACTTCCTGTAAATGAGCGCGGCTTACAGGGAGTTTTTCTCCGTTCTTTAAAACTACAGTCCCGTCGCTTATTTTCATAATTTTAATGATATTTACAATATATCCGCGCTCAATAAAAATAAATTCGGGCGTATCAAGTTCATCAAATATTTGGTGCAGGCTTTTTCTGATCTTTACTTCTCC
>JAGAHK010000087.1 GCA_017627115.1 Bacillota bacterium
AGTTTTAGGCATTTTTTTCAAAATTTTTATAAAAAAAATTACAAAAAAATATGTACAAATTGTTAAAAATATGGTAAAATAAAAGCAGTAATTAATGCCTTGGGCTAAAGGCGATAAATTGCGAGTAAAAAATAAATCTTCTAATGAGGGGGGAAATTATGCCAAAGTTTAAGTATACCGCAGTTGATGCGGAGGGTAAAAATGTAAAAGGTACATTATTTGCCACAAGTTTGGCAGAATTCAATGCCACATTAAAGCAAAAAGGCGAATATGTGCTTAATGTGCAGGAAATCAAAGATGATGACACCGGCTCTCTTGCAAATGCAAACGCGATCAAAATGAAGGAACTTTCGATTTTGTGCAAACAGTTTGCAACAATGCTCAGTTCTGGTATCACGATCATCAAATGCCTCGACGTTCTTTATCAGCAGCAGGAAAAGAAAAAGCTTAAAGAGATCTTGCTGAAGGTTTATGAACAGGTACAGGTAGGTAAAAGTCTTTCAAAGGCGCTGGCATCTACAGAAGGTGCGTTTCCTAACTTTATGATCAGTATGATCGAAGCCGGTGAGATGTCGGGTTCTATCGACCTTATCATGAACCGTTTGGCAGTGCATTACGAAAAGCAGTGTAAGATAAAGAGCAAGGTGCAGTCAGCCATGATCTATCCTATAATCCTTTTGATAGTTTGTGTGCTTGTTGTATCGGGCTTGTTCATATTTGTTATCCCTAATCTTATGGGTATGTTCGGTGAGAAGGAGAACCTTCCCGCACTTACAAGATTTCTTATGGATGCGTCGGACTTTATGGTACATAGATGGTATATTTTGCTTATCATCGTTATCGGTACGATCATATTTGTTGGTATATTCAGAAATACACGTTTCGTCAGAGGTATGATAGACAGAATAAAACTGTTCACACCGGGCGTCGGCAAGCTTTATGCTGTTGTTATGTCATCAAACTTCTGCAGCACTATGTATTCCGTTTTCTCAAGTGGTATGACACTTCTTACTTCTTTGGAGCTTACAACAAACGTTTTGGACAACTCGGTCGTTTCGGAACGTATGTCTGTGGTTATGGACGAAATACGTGCCGGCGGTGCACTTTCAAATTCATTGCATAAGACACAGTTATTCCCCAACATGATGGTCACTATGGTCAGTGTTGGTGAGGAATCGGGTTCTCTTGACGAAGTTCTTGAAAAAACGGCTGACTTCTACGAAACAGAAGCGGATGATGCTATCCAGAAGCTCGTTTCTATGCTTGAACCTATCATGATCCTTGTCATGGGCGGTCTTGTAGGTACTGTTATCATCGGTATTATGATGCCTATGTTCGGTATGTACGGTCAGGTTGAGAGTCAGACTTGATAATTATTTAATAAGAAGGGAATGAATATATAAATGGCTAAAAAAGAACCAAAAAGCAATCGTATCGGTATAGATATAGGCAGTAAAACAATAAAAATAGTCAGAGGAACAGCCGATAAAAACGGCAATGTTAAAATAACGGATGTAGTTATTGAGCCTACACCCGAAGCAACAATGGAAAACGGCTATATCAAAAGCCAGATGGACCTCGGTCCTTACCTCAACGGCCTTTTCGGCAAGAACGAAATGAGCAAGTGTCAGTGTCATGCTGTTGTAAGAAGTTCGGAGATAGTAGCGCGTGAAGTTTCCGTACCTGCTATCAAAGGTCCCAAGCTCGGTAAACTTATCCGTAACGAAGTTGTAACAACATTCGGCAACACAGCTGATTACTTCACGGATTATACTATCTTCGGCGAAGCGACCGAGGATTATAATAAGGTATACAAGATCATGGCTTATGCAGCACCGAAGGAAATGGTAGTTTCCTATCAGGACGTTCTTAAAACAGGTGATGTTAGGCCCGCAACTTTCGATCCTCACAGAAATGTTGTTTACAAGCTTCTTGCAAATCCCAAGCTTCTTGTAAACCAGGATCCCGTTGCAGACAAGGTAATGATTTTTGTTGACCTCGGCGGTACATATATGGATATAGACCTTATTTCCGAAGGCAACAGCATTTTTAAGCGTACACTTTCAATTGCCGAAGATCTTGAGCTCAGCGCAGAATACGGCAGCAACGATTCAAGCAACGATTATCTTGACGACCAGGCAAGCGAATATGCAAGCTATGGTGGTTACGAAGGCAATTACAACGGTAATGACGACCTTGACGATTATATGTACTCTTCGGGCACAAGAGAACAGATCTCGCCTATCTTCACAAAGGTAAACGAAGAACTTTACAAGATGATGCAGTTCGCTGCATCAAGACCGGGCGGCAAGCCTGTAAATCATATTTATCTTTACGGCGGCAATGCTTCAATAAGCGGTATTGATCAGTATCTTTCAACAGTTCTCGGCGTAAAGGTTGAAAAGATCTTTTCATTATCAAATGTTGAGGTCAGCGGCGATGTAAACCTTTCGGAGATCATCACTGCTGCCGGCAGTCTTATAAGAAGGTGAGGTTTGAGTTATGAATTTAAAACGTGATATTAACTTTTTTGCCGTTATAGGTCAGGATTCAAGCGGCTTTGCGATAGATTTTGAAAAAGTCCTTAAAATCTGCGTCGGTATTTTTGCAATAATCGCTATTGTAATTATCGGTATTCTGACAACAATAACAACAGCACAGAAAATGCGCATCAGTAAATTGAGCGATGACATTGTTGCTCTTGAAGAACCTCTTGCAAGAGTTGAGCAGTATAAGATAGAAGCTGAAAATCTCCAGATAGATATTGATACATTCAAGCAGTCTGTAAGAGATTTCAACACACAGCCTCGTCTTACAACAGCTGATATTGCAAAGATCGCTGCTTGTGTTCCCAATGGCGTTACTATTAATGGTTTCAGCTATGGCGGCGGTACTGTATCTCTTTCATGTACAGGTGATTCCGAACTTGCTATTGCAGATTATGCAAACAGCTTAAGAAACTCGCAGTATCAGAATCCCAATCCTACAAGCGAGGAAGATTACTATATCAAGGATTTTGAAGATGTTACTTATACGGGCGTAAGCCGTTCGGGCGATAAATTCAGCTCTTCAATTACGGTAAAACTTATTCCTCCTGTTGTTGAGGAAGAAGCACCTGCAGAAGAAGCACCTGCAGAGGGAACAGAGGAAGGAGCGAGCAATTAATTATGGGTAAATTAGGAAATAAAGAAGTAATTTTGATTTTGGTAGTTATCAACTTTTTGTTATACTATCTTCTGTTCATGATGGTTATTAATCCGACAAAGAACAAGATCAAATCAAATAACGAGAATATTGCGACTCTTCAGACTGAATACGATGAGAAAAAAGCTATTGTGGATTCGGAACAGTCATATATTGACAACATCGAAAAACTTAAAGTTGAAAAGTCCGAGCTTTTTACAAAGGGTTTCCCCAATACAGACCCTGAATATTTACATGCTTTCATGGTTAAGGAAACAGCTGCCAATTCAATAAGCATCAATAATATTACTATTTCACAGGCAGCAAGAAATGCCGCTGATACATCAGGCGAGCAGCATGTTACAGGCATTCTCGACAATACACTTTCGGTTGGTATTGAAGGTTCTTATGCAAATATCGTAAAGCTTATCGGTACAATGGAAGAACTTAACAAAACAAGTCTTCTTACATCCATAAGCCTGAGCGGTGATCCTGCGAAGATGACCACCACATTGAATTACAGTTTTCTTTCTGCTGATAAGTCAGACAATCCTGACAATATCTTTGATTATACCTTTAACAAGGGTGTTGGTAATTCGGCATTGTTCAAGTAAAAAAAGGGGAGGATATTATGCTGAAAAAATTAATAAAGGATGAACGCGGCAGTGCATTTGTTGTTGCGATTCTTGCTATGCTTATAGCCGTTATACTTTGCGCATCCTTTATGGAAAGCGTAAGTACGGCTACCAGATTGGAAGCAGATGCGGCAAGAGTTGATGAAGCTTACCTCGTTGCAAAATCAGGTATGCTTTATTTTGAACGTATGGTTCAATTGGACTCGACCCTTGACACTGCTGCAAAAGTAATTGCTAAGTTCCCTAATAAAGTCAGGGGAAAAATAGAAGGTTATGACAATGCATTCTTTGATATAGAGGTAAAGCCAAGAACATCTGCAAATGAATACAATATCATTTGTACGGGTCACTATGGTTCTCCCGGCAGTACCAATACGGCTTCCTATATATTATATAAGTATGCACTTACAAGCGGAGGTACAAAACCGCCCACAAACCCGCCTAATCAGGCACCCGAAACAACACTTCTGGACTATGCATCGGATTCTTACAACAAGACTCTTGAAAACGGTTTTGAAGGTTCTTATTTCATACTTAACGATACTCCCGGCGGTAAAATAACTATTACAAATACCGACTCATCTACAATGTCATTTGGTAAAATGGTTACAGTTACGGATGTGGACTTCAAAGTAGGTAGAAACAAGATCGGTTCGGATACAAGCGGTTCGGGCAGTGGTATAATAACAAAGGGCTTGTTTAATATCGGTGGCCAGGATTGTATGGTTCCGGGTTCGGTATATTGCAACGAATTTACAACAAACGGTGCAACAACAGGCTTTACTATCGGTGATGTTTATACAGATACCGATGGCAGCACAGTTGTTTCACACGAAGGAGATCTTCATGTTGCAACAGAACTCAACGATAATGGTCAGGCAGGCTTTAACAGACTTTACACAGGTGAGATCATGGTTGCGGGTGATGCAAATTTCACAGTAAACTCGGCAACTGTAGAGATCATGAAAGATCTTTATGTCGGCGGCGATCTTACAATAAAGATCGAAAACAACGGTAAAATGATCGTTGGCGGTAATATTTATGTTAAAGGCGATGTTACGATAACAGGTGCAAATAGCAGCAGTATAACAATTAAAGGCAACAGCTCGGGTATCATATATATAAAGAATGGTACTCTTACAGCTCTCAATTCGGGTCTTACAGCCAAGGGTGAAGATGCAGGCGGCAATGCCGACAATCTTACGCTTTACTTCTCAAGCGGCGACGAAAACCCCGATTTCAAGCTTTATAAAAAGATCATAACAGAGATAAATGCGGAATTTCCCAACACGGAAAGACCTAAAACAGTACTTCCCGATAGCCTTAACGACTCTTCGACACCCGTTGTCAGGAGTCTTGCCGATCTTGGCTCACCGAGAAGTGTTACCGATGTTGATGGCTCAACAAAAAATCTTTATACTGTAAGTGATGATACGATTTTTGACTGTTCTATGAGCTCGCTTCTCAGTGACATAAACACAATAATTATGTTTGAGGCTTATAACGGTCCTACACTGGACAGTGACAATAATCCTACCGACAGCAGCAATGCAGTGGATATATATTTCAAGCAAGGTCTTAGTTATGGAGATCCGGCTAACCCGGGTGGTGGCAAAATATGGATAAATGATGCTTCTCATTCTGGCTGCGTTAGATTTTTCCTTGAGGATGGATATGCACCCCAGTGTATGACTAATTCATTATGGGCTATAGAAGCCGTGACCGACCCTGTGTCACACGGAAAAGATGTTACGGATGAAGAAAAGTTTAAACCTGTTTTCTATCAGATAGGAGCCGAAGCAGCAACACGTTATATAAATTACGACTATGTTCCTAATTTGTATATATTCTCGCTTTCTGAAACTCCGGGAGCCGCAAGCACAGGTTCACTTGTTAAAAACGGCGGCGGTGCGGGCAGCAATGTTTGTGTTCCTGCATATATCTTAATGCCTTATGCGAATTTCTCATTCACGGGCAGTGTTTCTGCGTATGATAACAGTAAAGGTGGCATAACTTGTAATAATGCACCTAAGGTACATGGTAAACTTAATTCTAACGATACATCTATTCAGAACGGCAAACAGTCATTCGTAGTTGGTCAGAATCCCGGAGATTCCGATAACATCGTCTATACGGGCGGCAATCAGCAGTGGACACACAGAGCTGCCGTTTATGGAGTATACGGATATTTTGAAGGCGGAGTATACCAAGGTTAAAAGGAGGTAACGTCTATTATGAAAAATTTAAAAAACATAAAAA
>JAGAHK010000088.1 GCA_017627115.1 Bacillota bacterium
CTCCTTTTTGATCATTGTCTCCACTACCTTGATTATATCAACGCAGCGGTCGCCGACATGTTCAACATCATTGCAGACGTGCATAAGACCTGCAAGCTGAACGCCCTGATTTTCAGTAATGCTGCTGTTTGCGGTAAGATTTGAGATATATCTTTCGGTAGCATCATGCAGCTTGTCCACAACATTTTCAAGACGGTTGACCTCGTCTATATCGTATTGACTTAAATTTTTGACCGCCGAACGGGAATGTATCATCATAGTATCGGCAAAATCCGCAATACGCGATATTTCCTGCGTACAAAGATGCATAGCGAAAACAGGCTGATCGTAAAGCTTTTCGTCCAGATATTTCGGTGTACTCTCGTCCACTTCATTTTCAGTACCCGGAACAAGAAACGTAACTATTTTTTCCATTAATCCGCAAAGCGGTAGCCAGATAAGCATACACACAACATTAAACACGGTATGTGCGTTAGCTATCTGACGTGAGATAACACTCACATCATCGGGAACGCTGCCTTTTGGCGAAATAAGACGCACAAGTGAACAAAACAAAGGAATAAAAAGCAAAAATAAAAGTGTGCCCGAAATATTGAATACCGTATGTGACAGAGCCGTTCTTTTTGCATCTTTGCCTTTGCCCATACCGGCAATAAGCGACGGTATGGTAGCACCGATGTTTGTACCGAAGATCATGGGAATAGCGCCTTCAAGACCTATAATACTTGTAACTCCGTCGGTAAGCGGCTGTTTTGCAAAATTCTGTATAATAGCCACAACAGCGGAACTCGACTGAATGATAACTGTCATCACAAAGCCCGTTAATGCGCCGAGTACAGGCGTATCCGAGACTTTTCTGATAATTTCAGTAAACACGGGACTTTCCGCAAGAGGCTTCATAACATTGCTCATGCTGACGATACCGAGGAATAAAAGACCAAATGCGAAAATAGTTTCACCGATATTTTTGACCTTTTCTTTTTTTGAAAAGAAATAAAGTGCAAAGCCGACAAAAACGATAGGCCATATAAGATCGTCTATTTCAAAAGCGACCAACTGACCCGTTATCGTTGTACCGATATTAGCACCGAAAACAACAGATATTGCCTGCGGCAGTGTCATAAGCCCCGCACTTACAAAACCGATGACCATGACAGTCGTTGCGGCACTTGATTGAAGCACAGCCGTAACAAGCGCACCTGCACACATACCCAAAACGGGATTGCTGGTCAATATACCGAGTATGGATTTCATCTTTTCGCCTGCGGATTTCTGCATACCTTCACTCATCATATTCATACCGAATATGAATATAGAAAGACCGCCCAAAAGCCCAAATAAAATACTGACTCCTTCAGCCATTTATTGATTTCTCCTTTCCGGAAAAAATTACTTATTATTTTGCCTTTTTATCCACTATAAATAAATGATAACACATATAAAACAAATTTCATATACCAAATGACAAATTTTTTTAAATTTATTAATTTTTCACAAAATAAATTATAAATTTCAACTATTTGACTATTTATTCCAAACAAAAAAAGTGTTATAATAGTATTATAATTAAGAATATACAACAATATAAAGCAAATTCTACATTGCGAAAGGATTGATAAAATATGAAAAAACGTGTCGGTGTTATAGATATAGGAACGGATGAAGTCACCCTTAATATTGCGGAAAAAAGCAATAACAGGATCAAAAATATAGATACTCTTGTCAAGCATATAAACCTCGGACAGGACACCTTTTTAACGGGGAAAATAAGCTACGAAAGTGCGGAAAAAACTGCCGAAGCTCTGCTCGGCTTCAAACAGATAATGAAAGAATACAATGTTTCAGAGACTGTTGCAGTCGGCACGACCGCTCTGCGCGAGGCATCCAACAGACAATATATAATCGAACAGCTGCGCATAAAAACTGGTATCGACATAAACGTGATCGACAACCGCCGCGAGAAAATTCAAATAAACAAGCTGCTGTATGCCGAATTGTCAAACAAAATAAATACATCCGCTCTTCTCGTGCATCTCGGAGGCGGCACTATCGGTCTGTCGCTTCTGATAGACGGCGAGATAACAAATACTATGACTATTTTTACAAGTGCACTGCGCCTTAACAAGCAGTTTGAGAGCCGCGGCAATATCGACAGTCTTTATTATTCGGATGTTATAATAGAGTACCTTGAAGGCTATATGGGCGAGATAGACAAATTTATGACCATTGAGCCCAAAGAATTTGTACTGACGGGCAGCAATGTCGGACTTATAGTTGATAAGTGCGGCAAACGAGGTGATTGCGACCTGATCCAGCGAAAAGATTTCAACCTGCTTTATAAAGAGATAAAGGACAGAACACCGCAGCAGATCAGCGATATTTACGGTATTGACGGCGAAACCGCCGAAGTACTGCTGCCTGCCATTGTTATACTTAACAGGCTTGTAAAATATACTTCCGCCGATAAGCTGCTCTGTCCAAATATTACAATAGGTCAGGCAATTGCATATTCACTGCTTTTTCCGAGAGAATCAGAAGCGATCTCCGAAAAATTTGCCAAGTTTTCGATCATATCCGCAAAAAATATCTGCAAGCGTTTTCAGGTCAATGAGGAACACGCACACAGCGTTGCCGAGACCGCGCTGCTGATATTTGACAAGCTGAAAAAATATCACGGACTCGGTCAGAGCGAAAGACTGCTCCTGCATCTTTCCTGTCTTTTGCAGAACTGTGGAAAATACATAAATATAGCAGGTCATCACCTGCACGGATACAATATAATAAACGGACTTAATATAGTAGATATCGACGATACCCAAAGGCGGTTGCTTGCCCTTATCGTGCTTTACCATAATGACAGTCCGAAACCTTCCGACAATCTTACAGATGAAGAATATGTTACAGTTTCAAAACTGAGCATTATTTTAAGGCTTGCAAACTCCGTTAACAAAAGCTATGGAAAGGGCTTTGACAAAACGGAAGTTATACTGCGCGGCAACGATCTGACAATAGTTTTGCATACATACAAAAATATTGAGCTTGAAAAATGGTCTTTTCTTGCTTCTGCACCGTTTTTCCGCGAAGTATACGGTCTTAATGCCGAATTAAAGAAAAGGAGCGTGATGTGATATGAAACCTTCGTTATACATAAACCGCGAATTGAGCTGGCTTGAATTTAATTACAGGGTGCTTGAAGAAGCTTTTGACAAAAATAATCCTATATTGGAGCGTTTTAAGTTTCTTGCGATAACAGCTTCAAATATGGACGAGTTTTTTATGGTGCGTGTTGCGGGTCTTGCAGAGCAATACTATGCAAAGGCAAAAAAGCGCGATCCCGCAGGTATGACACCGAAAGAACAGCTTGATGCGATTTCCGAGGCTGTACATGATATGGTATCAAAGCAATATAACTGCTTCAACCGTCAGCTGCTGCCCCTGCTCAAACAAAACGGCATTGAATTTCTGAAATACAGCGACCTTACAGCGGATGAAAGAAACTACGCAAAGGCTTATTTCAGAACAACACTTTTCCCGATAATCACGCCAATGGCAATAGACCAAAGCCGACCGTTTCCGCTGATCTCGGGCAAGAGCCTTAATTTTATAGTCGAGATAGATGACAGCAAATATGCTTTTGTTCAGGTGCCGTCTGTTGTTAGCCGTGTTTTCAAGCTTCCGGGCCAAAACAGATATATATTTTTAGAGGAGATAATAAGACCCCATATAGGCAAACTTTTCAAGGGCTGCGAGGTCAGCGATGCCTACTGTTTCCGTATAACACGAAATGCCGACCTCGATATTGACGAGGAAGACGCACACGATCTTTTAAGCGAGATCGAAGAAAGCGTAAAACAAAGAAAATGGGGACAGCCCGTAAGACTTGAGATAGAGAAAGATATAAGCGACAAATGTTTCAGTTTTCTTAAAGAGCAGCTCAAACCCGAGGATGAGGATATTTACCGCATAAACGGACCTCTTGACCTTACGGTATGTTTTGCCATAGGCGGTATACCCGGTTTCCCCGAGCTATGCGATGAACCTATGCCGCCTATCCATCGTCCCGAATTTGAAGAGCGGATTATTTTTGATGTCATACGGGACGGCGATCTTCTTCTCCACCACCCTTACGACAGTTTTGATGCAGTAGTTAACTTTGTTAAAACCGCCGCTTCCGACCCTAATGTGCTTGCAATAAAGCAAACTCTTTACCGTGTTTCGGGCAATTCGCCCATAATAAGCGCACTTATAACCGCTGCCGAAAACGGCAAACAGGTTACTGTGCTTGTTGAGCTGAAAGCGCGTTTTGACGAGGAAAACAATATCATATGGGCAAGAAAGCTTGAACACGCAGGCTGTCATGTTATTTACGGACTTGTCGGCTTAAAGACACACTGCAAACTTTGTCTTGTTGTAAGACAGGAAGAAGACGGCATCCGCCGTTATGTGCATCTCGGAACAGGCAATTACAACGACAAAACAGCCAAAACATACACCGATCTCGGGCTCTTTACCGCAAAAGAGAGCTATGGCAAGGATATTTCCGCCCTGTTTAACGTACTTACGGGATATTCGCAGGAAGAAAGCTGGAACAAGATAGCGGTCGCACCTACGGGTTTAAGGCAGATGTTTGCCGCTGCGATAAAACGCGAGACCGAGAACGCCAAAAAAGGCAAACCCGCTAAAATAACCGCTAAAATGAATTCTCTCGTAGACGGCGATATTATCGACCTGTTATACAAGGCTTCACAGGCAGGCGTTAAAATACAGCTTATTGTAAGAGGTATCTGCTGTCTTAGATCGGGTATAAAGGGTGTAAGCGATAATATCACGGTAATAAGCATTGTCGGCAGATTTCTTGAACACAGCAGGATATATTATTTTGAAAACGCAGGCGATCCTGTAATTTATCTTGCTTCTGCCGACTGGATGCCGCGCAATCTTGACAGACGTGTCGAAGTTGCTTTCGAGATAGAAGATAATAAGCTTAAAGAAAAAATACTTGAAATACTCGATATAACTTTAAGAGATACGGCAAAAGCAAGAATACAGCAGGCTGATGATATAAGATACAAACGTGTTGATAAACGCGGCAAGGAATTGCTGCACTCACAACCAATGTTCTATGAGCTTGCAAAAAAATACGCCGAGGATTTCAGAAAAAAGAAGAATAAGGAGATCTTTGTTCCCGTGCTTGGAAATAAGGAATAAACAAAAAAGAGTGTGTTCCTTTTGGAGCATCACCTGAGTAACAACAAACAGGCTGTCACAAATGTGACAGCCTGTTTTGATATTGATATTTAATTATCTGGGGTTCTTGATGTTAGCCTGTGCAGCTGCAAGACGCGCGATCGGCACGCGGAAAGGTGAACAGGAAACATAGGTAAGACCAACATTATGACAGAACTCAACGCTTGAAGGATCGCCGCCGTGCTCGCCGCAGATACCGAGTTTGATGTCGGGTCTTGTCTGCTTGCCAAGCTCAACAGCCATTTTAACAAGCTTGCCAACGCCTGTCTGGTCAAGTCTTGCAAACGGATCTGCCTCGTAGATGTTCTTGTCATAGTAAGCGTCAAGGAACTTACCTGCATCATCACGGGAGAAACCGAATGTCATCTGTGTAAGGTCATTTGTACCGAAGCTGAAGAACTCTGCTTCTTTTGCGATAGCATCAGCTGTGAGAGCCGCGCGCGGTATCTCTATCATAGTACCTACCTGGTATTTAAGGTCAACGCCTGCCTTTGCGATCTCCTCATCTGCTGTCTTAACAACAATGCCCTTAACATATGCAAGCTCTTTCACTTCGCCTACAAGAGGTATCATGATCTCGGGAACGATGTTCCATTCGGGATGAGCCTTGCTTACGTTAATAGCGGCCTTGATAACGGCGCGTGTCTGCATTGCTGCGATCTCGGGATAGGTAACAGCAAGACGGCAGCCTCTGTGACCCATCATCGGATTGAATTCGTGCAGTGAAGAAATGATGTTCTTGATGTCTGCAACGCTCTTGCCCTGTGTTTTTGCAAGAAGTTCGATATCGGCTTCTTCTGTGGGTACGAATTCATGTAAAGGAGGATCGAGGAAACGAATGTTAACGCCCTTGCCTTCCATAGTTTCATATAATTTTTCAAAGTCGCCCTGCTGCATAGGTTCAAGCTTTGCAAGTGCGGCTTCTCTTTCTTCAACTGTGTCGGAGCAGATCATTTCACGGATAGCCGAAATTCTGTCGGGTTCGAAGAACATATGCTCTGTACGGCAAAGACCGATACCCTCCGCACCAAAATCAACAGCCTGCTTTGCATCTCTCGGTGTATCTGCGTTTGTTCTTACTTTAAGAGCGCGGTACTTATCAGCCCATGCCATTATTCTGCCGAACTCACCGCCAATGGAAGCAGCAACTGTCTTGATAGCTTCACCGTAGATGTTGCCTGTTGAACCGTCAAGAGAGATCCAGTCGCCCTCTGTGTAAGTTCTGCCTGCAAGCTCGAATTTCTTTGCTTCTTCGTTTATCTTTATCTCGCCGCAGCCGGATACACAGCATGTGCCCATACCGCGTGCAACAACTGCCGCATGAGAAGTCATACCGCCGCGAACTGTAAGGATACCCTGTGCATAGTTCATACCCTCTATATCCTCGGGTGATGTTTCAAGACGTACAAGAACGACCTTTTCGCCCAACTTGCCCTGCTTAACAGCATCTTCCGCTGTGAAAACTATCTTGCCGCAAGCTGCGCCCGGAGATGCAGCAAGTGCTGTGGCAACAGGTGTTGCAGCCTTTAAAGCATCAGCATCGAACTGCGGATGAAGAAGTGCGTCAAGCTGCTTGGGATCTATCATAAGAACAGCCTGTTTTTCGTCTATCATACCTTCGTCAACAAGGTCACAGGCAATTTTAAGAGCAGCAGCAGCCGTTCTCTTGCCGTTACGTGTCTGGAGCATATAAAGCTTCTTGTCTTCGATAGTGAATTCCATATCCTGCATATCACGGTAATGGTCTTCAAGTTTCTTGCAAATATCAACAAACTGTGCATATGCTTCGGGCATAACTTCCTTGAGCTGGTCTATAGTCTGAGGTGTTCTGACACCGGCAACAACGTCCTCGCCCTGTGCATTCATAAGGAATTCGCCGTAAAGCTTCTTTTCGCCTGTTGCGGGGTTTCTTGTGAAAGCAACACCCGTACCGGATGTATCGCCCATATTACCGAATACCATCGACTGTACGTTAACTGCGGTACCCCATGAACCGGGGATATCGTTCATTCTTCTGTAGTAGATAGCGCGAGGGTTGTTCCATGAACGGAATACTGCCTTGATTGCGCCGTAGAGCTGCTCCTTGGGATCGGTGGGGAAATCCTTGCCGATCTTGTTC